>CAMWMW010000319.1 GCA_947175455.1 uncultured Porphyromonadaceae bacterium
TCATCGTTTTTTATCCAAAATTATTTCACAGAAATATTTTAAGTGCCTGCTGAAAAGATTTCAGCGGCAATCCGGACGGATCTATTGCCTGAAGAGGTTCTTTATCGAGCCGATGGATGAAAGCAGGGACGACGCCTCATAGGGGATATAGACTGTCTTGTTGTCTTTTCCGGCTGTCATCTCTTTGAGTGTCTCGATATATTTCATAGCGAGCATGTATGTGGCGGGGTCTGTGTTGGTGGCGGCGACAGCCTCTGCAACCTGTCGTATGGCGTCTGCCTCTGCCTGGGCGTTGAGCACAATGGAGCGTGCCTCGCCTTCGGCGCGCAGTATCTCCGCCTGCTTTACCGCCTCCGCCTCGTTTATGCGTGATGCCTTCTGACCTTCGGAGCGCAGGATGAGCGATTGCTTCTCACCTTCGGCATTGAGAATCTCCGCACGTCTGTTGCGTTCCGCCTGCATCTGCTTCTCCATTGCCACGCGCACGCTCTCTGGAGGTGTGATGTCCTGAAGTTCCACACGGTTAACCTTCACTCCCCATTTGTTCGTGGCATCGTCAAGGATAGCCTGAAGCTTGGTGTTGATGGTGTCGCGAGAGGTCAGGGTCTCGTCAAGTTCCAGCTCGCCGATTACGTTGCGCAGAGAGGTCTGCGTAAGTTTCTCGATGGCGTTGGGGAGATTGTCGATCTCGTATACGGCTTTTTTCGGGTCTGTGATCTGAAAATAGAGGAGTGCGTTGATTTCGGTTGTGACATTGTCGCGGGTGATGACCTGCTGCGAAGGGAAGTCATATACCTGCTCGCGGAGATCGATCACCGGAGTGGTTGTCATTCTGACCATGTATCTCCCTCCCACGCCGACAGACACATAGCGCGTATAGATTGTTTTGGGCCGGTCTACGAACGGTATTATGAAATTAAGACCCGGAGGCAGAACCGCGTGAAAGCGGCCGAGCCGCTCGATTACTCGTGTCTCAGACTGCGGAACTACTTTCACGCCTGCGGCGATGATGGCGACTGCGATGCCGATCACAACAACCGCCAGGATAATGGAAACGATGCTCATGGTGATATGGAGTTTAGAGTTTAGTGTTCTGAGTTTTTCCTTTCAACGTCAAGAATTATGCTGTCGTAGCCTGTAACCACGACTTCCTCGCCGTCGCGGATGATCTCTTTGCCGCCGGGGACACGTACCTGCCAGCAGTCGCCGTCGATTCGCGCACGCCCCAGTTTGCCGGGACGGATCTCATTTGTGACGGTAGCCACTCTTCCCAGAAGAGCGTCCATGCCGGTGCGCGATTTGTTGCGGTTTCTGCGGCGTGCCTTCTCCTGCCATCTGTTGAGCACTGGTATCAGCAGAATATATGCTACGACCGAGACTGCCGACAGACTGACGATCTGAACCAGAAAAGACACATCGGCAAGTGCGGCAGCCATCGCCGCCAGACACCCTATTGCCAGACAGAGAGTCCATATCCACTGGAATGCAATTTCCGAAATCAGCAGCAGACCGGCTATGACAAGCCATAAAATCCAGAGTTCCATATACAGTCCGTATGAAAGGTTAGAAAACAGGCTCTTTCAAGAAGCCCTTTATGTTCAAACGGCGAAAAGCACCTGCTTATTGTCATTAAGAGCTTGTTTAAAAATATCACTTTTATTTTTATACAAGCTCTAAATTCAACCCTTTCCCGGCAGTATCGCAGGGGCTATGCGAAGCACATACGCCCAGGCGTCATCGTGGGTGTAGGGTATTTCCCCTTCAAGGATAGCTTCTTTCACGGCATCCTTTATTTCTTTGATTGCCGAGGAGGGGGGTATGTTGAAATATTCCATGATCTCATGACCGTCGACGGGCGACTTCCAGTTGCGGAGTGCGTCGGCATCGCTGATTTCGCTCATGCGCCGCCGCAAAGCCGCGAAACCTTCGAGCTGACGGCGCACTTTCGCCGGATTCTTCGATGTGATGTCTGCCTCGGCAAGTGTCATCAGGTCTTCAAGATCCGGACCGGCATCCGTTATGAGGCGGCGCACTCCGGAGTCTGACACACCCTCCTCACCCACAGACTGGGGACGCATATGCAGCCCGACAAGTTTTGCCACATATTTCATCTTCTCGTTCAGAGGAAGTTTCATCTGCTTGAAAACCCTCGGAATCATTTTCTCGCCGATGAAATTGTGGTTATGGAAAGTCCATCCGATTCTGGCGTCATACTTTTTGGTCACCGGTTTGCCTATGTCGTGAAGCAACGCCGCCCAGCGCAGCCATTCATTGTCGCTCTTTGCGGCAACATTGTCGACAACCTGCAGCGTATGGTAAAAATTGTCTTTATGTCCGCGTCCTTCCTTTGTCTCAACGCCTTTCAGCGCGTAGAGCGTGGGGAATATCAGCTCGAGTAGCCCCGAGTCGTCAAGCAGCCTGAAGCCGGTGGAGGGAGTGCGGGAGCGCATGATTTTCGACAGTTCGTCATTTATGCGTTCCTTTGTTATTATAGAGATCCGGCTGCGGTTGCGGCGTATCGCCTCGAACGTCTCCGGCTCTATGTCAAAGTCAAGTTGTGTGGCGAAGCGTATCGCCCGCATCATGCGGAGCGGGTCGTCGGAGAATGTGATGTCCGGGTCGAGCGGTGTGCGGATCGTACGGTTGTGGAGGTCTACGACACCGTTGAACGGGTCCACCAGTTCGCCGAATCTGTCGGCATTGAGACATACCGCCATGGCGTTTATAGTGAAGTCGCGGCGGTTCTGGTCATCCTCAAGGGTGCCGTCTTCCACAATCGGGTTGCGGGAATCGCGGCTGTATGACTCGCGGCGCGCGCCTACGAATTCCAATTCGAGGTCTCCCGCCTTGACTTGCGCGGTGCCATAGCTCGCGAAAACGCTGAGACCTTTTCCCCGGTTTATTTTGCCTGCCACTTCCGT
>CAMWMW010000320.1 GCA_947175455.1 uncultured Porphyromonadaceae bacterium
ATTCATATCTTGTCACTGTGTTCGCACCGTCATATCAGCCATTCATGAAGTACTCAGACAGACGCGATCTTCGTGAAAAACTATACAGACTCTTCAACAGCCGCAATAATGGTGGTGAATTCGACAACACATCCATCCTGAGAGATATTGCCAATGTGCGTCTTGAGATAGCGCAAATCATGGGTAAGAAGAATTTCGCAGAATACCAGTTGCAGAACACAATGGCAAAGACTCCTGAGGATGTAATGGACTTTCTTGAGAATCTGCGAAAAGCTTATAGCGAACCGATGAAAGTCGAACTAAAGGAAATAGAAGAATACGCCAGGGCATCGGAAGGCAGTGATTTCAAACTTGCTGCATGGGATTATTCTTATTGGGCAGACCGCCTGAAAAATGAACGTTATGCATTTAACGATGAAGACATGAAGCCGTATTTTGAGCTTAACAATACAATAAAAGGAGTATTCGGGCTTGCGACAAGGCTTTATGGATACAAATTCAAGGAGACAGACAAGATTGACAGATATCATCCGGATGTAAAGGTTTATGAGGTATACGAAAAAGACGGTAAACTGCTCGGAATCCTATATGCTGATTTCTTTTATCGCGACGGCAAAAGTCCCGGCGCATGGATGACAGAATTCAGAGGTGAAACCAAAGATGACAACGGGAATAAAAACATCCCGCTGATTTCTATTGTCTGCAATTTTTCAAAACCCGTGGGCAACAATCCTGTTCTTCTTACACCATATGAAGTTGAGACATTCTTACACGAGTTCGGTCACGCTTTGCATGGACTGTCTTCCGAAGCAAAATACGCGTCGTTGAGCGGTACAAATGTAGATCATGATTTTGTTGAACTTTTCTCACAGTTCAATGAAAACTATCTTACGGAGAAAGAGTATCTTGACGGCTTTGCAAAACACTATAAGACGGGCAAGAAAATGCCTCAGGACTTGATTGACAAGTTTGTTAAATCCGCTCAATTCGGAGCCGCATATGCATGCATGCGTCAACTTGGATTCGGATATCTCGACATGGCATATCACACTCTCGAAACGCCGCTGAGAGCGTCAGCCGACCTTGAAGAGTTTGAAAAGAACGCGCAAAACCCTGTCAGATGTTTTGAAGCTGTCGACGGCTGCATGACCTCTCCGTCATTCGGACACATTTTCTCGGGGGGATATGCAGCAGGATATTATGGGTATAAATGGGCTGAATCATTAGATGCCGATGCATTCAAGGCATTCAAGGAAACCGGAATATTCAATTCGAAGACGGCTGCCAAATTCCGTAAAATGCTTCAGGCTGGAGATACTGTGGACCCTATGGAACTTTACGTTGAATTCAGAGGTAAAAAACCGACAGTAGATGCTCTTATGGAGCGAGACGGTATAAAAAAATAAGTATAATGCCAGAATCATGAATGTAAGAGTCACGACTGAATTACTCAGTCGTGGCTCTTTTGATTTTTGATGCAAGGCAAATCAAAGGTCTGTTATCAATTGCAGCCCGGAATGCATAAAGAAATTTTTCATCCCCCTCCTTAACTCCGATTTTCTTACGCAAGTCGCACACATCTGCTGGATAGTTTCTCGTCACCACATTATATCTCTGACCTTTGATTGCCTTCAATTCCCTTTTATCCGGAATTGAATCAATTCTAAGCACTCTTCCGGGAAAATCATCATATAGACATTCTGATACATAAAGTGACGTGTTATGCGAAACATGTCTTATACCAGGAAATCTCATACACAATGCTCCGGGAATCTTTAGTTTCATGACCCCGGCATTAGGCTCATAAAGATAACACCCTGCAAAGATGTCGGATAACTGTGCGACACCGGTGCCCGTCATTTTCAATTCATTGTCTGAGAATGATATGTCAGAAACAATACCGGCATCATCAAGGTCAACAATACGGACTCCGCCAAACTCTTCATCCCGCGATATCTCGACCAGAACCTCCTTGCATTCTCCTCTGACACACACAATATGAATGAAAGAGGTGCATTCAATCTCTTTAAGAATTTGCGAAATGTCAAGAAGAGGAGAGGACTTTATCAATATTCTTTCAGCCTTTTCACGCATCAACGGTAATAATTCAATCACGTCCGGAGTACAATCCGCAAAAGAGTATGTCCTTCGGTTGCTTGCATCTCTTCTTGCCGGATCAATAAAAATCATATCAAATTTTGCAGCAGACCTGAGAAAGTCGATACTGTCGCGACAATATGGATGAATACCTCGAATATCAAGAACTCCGGCATTATGATGCAACGCATCAATTTTATTGGGGTCGATATCGCTTGCCGTCACATCGTTCCCCCTCATCGCCATCGACATTGCATCAATCCCGAGTCCCGCTGTCATGTCAAGAATCGCATTGCCGGAACCAGCCAAAGCTGCATGATATTCGGCTACACGTTCATCGGAAGCCTGCTCTGATGAAATAAGATCGGGGAAAAGAAATTTTCTAAAACATACAAACGATGACAACTTGGAATAAGTCTTACGACGCGCAACAATCTGATCAACGGCAAAATCGAGAGAATAGGGGAGAGTCTTGCCATGGTATCTCAATAATAACTTATTGGTATCTTCTCCGGCATTCTCTTCAATGAAGCCGTACATCACTTCAATATCAGAATTATCAGTAACTAAAGACATAACGCATTTATAACTTATTCAAGGAATCGATTAAAAGCAAAATCGCACCTGCTAACCGCTTTATAACCAAAACTCCATTCAAATGCAAAATTAGTATATTTTCTTTACTTTGCCGAAATCGGAATAACCTACTGTTGTTTTTTTGCGTTAACAAAATTTAAATATTTTTTCAGGATGCGAAAAAAGAGGTATCTTTGCAGATAAATTTTCAAGACATGAATCTTAGACAACATATAAAT
>CAMWMW010000321.1 GCA_947175455.1 uncultured Porphyromonadaceae bacterium
GGATTATACGGTGATGATTGATTATTGCGGTGAATACGCACGTAGCGCCCAGCAGTATTTCGATATCATAAACAGCCAGCCTACGGATTCGACGGCTGAATACTCCCGTGCCGCTCAGGATCTTGCCAATCTCAAGGCGGCATCGCCTTATCTCGACATGTTCAGAACTGCAATTTATGCCGTCTCGGAAAGTCAGATAGGGGAGAAGAACGCCAGAAAAGTCGAGGAATACCAGAAATACGAGGCGTTTCCCCTTCCTGCCGGCGCAGGTCAGGATCTTACATTGCCCGATGAGGTGGGGCTGATTGAGGATATGCCTGACACTGATACGGCGGGTGTGATTGCAACCGGGGATGGAATCGCCATAGACGAAGATGTGAAATAAGCATGTGAATGTGAAATAAATCGCACTTATATGACGTTTAAAAGGAGGTCGCTGTCAAAATAGGCGACCTCTTTTGGTTTTTCGGTATAAAATTGGTAATTTTACACCCCCAATACAAACGATGGCCGGATAAGCTTTTCAAAAGTCACCTGGCAGAGATGCTGATGTCTGGAACAGGAAGTTGTTTCGAGAGAGGAAATTGATATTGACTTGCGGCCGATAATAACATGATGCACTATGTGTGGAATAGTAGGATATCTCGGAAACGGGAATGCATATGATGTCTTGATAAAGGGTCTTCATCGCCTTGAATACAGAGGATATGACAGTGCGGGAATCGCGTTGGTGGCTCCTGACGGAAAACTGAACGTCTTCAAAGCCAAAGGGAAGGTGGAGAATCTTGAGACAATATGCAATGACAAGGATACTGACGCCTCTGTGGGAATTGCGCATACCCGATGGGCAACGCATGGCGAGCCGTCGGATTGCAACGCGCACCCGCATTACAGCGAGGACGGCAATCTCGCGCTCGTGCACAACGGCACGATAGAAAATTACAAGCTCCTTAAAGATGCTCTTGAGGAACATGGCTGCAAGTTCCATTCGGAAACCGATACCGAGGTTCTTGTGCAACTCATAGAATACATAAAGATCAACAACAAGTGTTCTCTTCTTGAAGCGGTAAGGGAGGCTCTTCATCAGGTCGTGGGCGCATATGCGATAGCGGTGGTGGAGAAAAACGACCCCGATACGATCATCGCCGCGCGTCAGAGCAGTCCGCTTGTAATCGGAATCGGAGATGACGAGACATTTCTCGCATCCGATGCGTCTCCTTTTGTGGAGTATACCAAAGACGCGGTTTATCTCAATGACGGGGAGATAGCGGTGATCAAACGTAACGAGCCGCTTAAGGTGCTGAATCTGGAGAACCGCGAGAGCAAGATAGACGTGAAGACACTTGAAATGTCTATCTCCCAGCTCGAAAAAGGGGGATACCCGTCGTTTATGCTTAAAGAGATTTTCGAGCAGCCCACGACTCTGCGTGAATGTATCCGGGGTCGAGTGGTTGAAAACGGAAAGCGGGTCATTATCAGCGGTGTTCGCGACCATAAAGAGAAATTCCTGAATGCCAAAAGGATTGTGATTGTGGCGTGCGGCACATCCTGGCACGCTGCCCTGATAGGAAAATACCTTATTCAGGAAATGTGTCATATTGCCGTGGAGGTCGAATATGCGAGCGAATTCAGATATTCGAATCCTGTTCTGGGAAAAGATGACATTGTGATAGCTCTCTCGCAGAGCGGAGAGACCGCCGACACTCTTGCCGCCGTGAAAATCGCACGTAGCATGGGCGCCTTCGTATTCGGCATAAGCAATGCCGTGGGGAGCTCCATACCGCGTGAGACCGACAGCGGCGCCTATATACATGTGGGACCTGAAATAGGAGTTGCCTCTACGAAGGCATTTACCGGTCAGGTGATGGTGCTCACCATGATAGCCATGGCGATTGCGGATCTCAGAGGAACGTTGACTGCAGATGAGATTGCCGGACTCGGGAA
This sequence comes from uncultured Porphyromonadaceae bacterium, assembly GCA_947175455.1. GTDB lineage: Bacteria > Bacteroidota > Bacteroidia > Bacteroidales > Muribaculaceae > Lepagella. Next base: position 1,945 of record CAMWMW010000321.1, read on the forward strand.
GGTGATACTGGAGATGCCGGAACTTGTGGAGCATGTGCTCAAGCTTAATGACAAGATAGAGCGGTTGTCGCTCATATATACATACGCGCGAAACTTCCTCTATCTTGGCAGAGGATACAATTATCCTGTGGCGCTTGAGGGTGCCTTGAAACTCAAGGAGATTTCATATATCCATGCGGAAGGTTATCCGGCTGCCGAGATGAAACATGGTCCGATAGCGCTGATCGATGCCGAGATGCCTTCGGTCATTGTGGCGCCTCGCGATCATCTTTACGAAAAGATTGTAAGCAACGTCCAGCAGGTGAAAGCAAGGGGCGGCAGCATCATTGCGATTGTCACCGAGGGTGACAGTGTGATACGCAATATCGCCGACCATGTGCTTGAAGTGCCTGAAGTGCCTGAATGTCTGTCGCCTATAATAACATCCATACCGCTGCAACTGTTGTCATATTACATTGCTATAAACAAGGGAAAGGATGTGGACATGCCGCGAAATCTTGCAAAATCGGTAACGGTGGAATAGGAAATTCAAGCGATAAGAAAAATTTTTCGAAAATTTTTCATGGAAAATTTGGTGGGACTGAAAAATTGTTATAACTTTGCACTCGATTTCGTTTGGCACTTGAATGACAAGACAGATGAAACACCAAATGCCTCTTTAGCTCAGTTGGTCAGAGCACGTGATTTGTAATCTCGGGGTCGTTGGTTCGAATCCGACAAGAGGCTCAAAAAATAGGGCGAATACCAGAGTGGCCAAATGGGGCAGACTGTAAATCTGCTGGCTTATGCCTTCGGTGGTTCGAATCCATCTTCGCCCACATAATGCGGAAGTAGCTCAGTTGATAGAGCATCAGCCTTCCAAGCTGAGGGTCGCGAGTTTGAGCCTCGTCTTCCGCTCTAATTTTGCCTATGTAGCTCAGGGGTAGAGCACTTCCTTGGTAAGGAAGAGGTCGCGGGTT
>CAMWMW010000322.1 GCA_947175455.1 uncultured Porphyromonadaceae bacterium
TTAAATAAGCACAGCATTTACTTATTATAAACTAATTTTCAATACTTACTTATGAATGTAAAGATAGAAGAAGGGTGGAAAAAAGCCTTGGCTGCGGAATTTGAAAAACCGTATTTCGCAGGTCTTACGGATATGGTGCGCAGGGAGTATTCCGATCCGTCGTTCAGGGTGTATCCTCCGGCGGCACAGATTTTCGCTGCTTTCGACTCCACGCCATACGACGAGGTGAAGGTAGTGATAATCGGACAGGACCCTTATCACGGACCGGGGCAGGCGAACGGATTGTGTTTCTCGGTAAACCAGGGAATAGACATCCCCCCTTCGCTGCGAAACATATTTCAGGAGATATACTCCGACACGGGCACTCCCGTCCCCGCATCGGGAGACCTGTCGCGATGGGCTGCGCAGGGGGTGCTTCTGCTCAATGCCTCACTCACCGTGCGCGAGCATTGCCCGAAATCGCATTCGGGTCTGGGATGGGAGACCTTTACCGACGCCGCCGTTCACGCTCTGGCGGAAAACCGCGAGAATCTCGTTTTCCTGCTCTGGGGATCGGACGCTATCAAAAAGGGAGCCTTCATCGACAGGAACCGGCATCTCGTACTGACAGCGCCCCACCCCTCCCCGCTGTCGGCATACAGAGGCTTCTTCGGTTGCCGCCATTTTTCCAAGGCAAACGAATACCTTGCGGCACACGGCAAGACTCCCGTCATCTGGTAATAAACACTTCAACGGCACGGATGCAGCCGGAAGCCGTTTAAATCATTGAAATCATTGAAAATAAAAACAGTATCATTAGCAGCAATCGTGTGGATTTCGTTGTTCTTTTGCACTACGGCAATCGCTTCAGACACATCCACGCGCATTTTCAATCCGAATTTCCGCACTCTCAAGGTGATGAATCCGGACAACTTCATGTCGCCGCCTGTAATACGCCTGAATTCATCCGACAGGCTCGTCATCTCGTTCGATGAGATCGCGGAAGACAACCGATGGCTGCAATACCGCATCCTGCACTGCAACGCAGACTGGCAGCCGTCGCGTCTTGTGGAGTCGGAATTCATCAATGGCTTCAACATATGCGACATCGAAGACTTCGCGTATTCCGAAAACACGTTTGTCCATTTCGTGAATTACCGTATCGAGTTCCCCAATCCGGCAATGACGCCTCTCGTATCCGGCAACTATCTGCTGCAGGTATTCGAGAGTGACAACCCCGACGACACGTTGCTTCAGACACGGTTCATGGTAACAGAAGAGTCTGCGGCGACAGCGGGTTCCGTATCGGGACGCACAGACATGGGACACAATACCGAATGGCAGCAGATCGACATGTCGGTGACACTGCGCGGCATAGAAAACGCCAATCCGTATCAGGACATCACAGTATCGGTCTTGCAGAACGGAAGTGAAGCGTCGCGGCGCACGCTCACACGTCCGCAGAGAGTCGAAGGCGGCACGCTTGTGTTCAGTCACCTTCCGGAACTCGTTTTCCCCGCCGGTAACGAATACCGCCGTTTCGAAAGCATCAGCAACGGTTTTCCCGGCATGGGTGTGGATTCCCTGAGATTCGAAGGCAACAACTATCACGTATGGCTGAAGAAAGACTCGGGGCGTGCCTTGCGCAATTATGAATACGACAGGACACAGCACGGCAGGTTCCTCGTGAGGGAATACAACGCCACCGACTCAGACCTCGGCGCCGACTATATCACGGTGCATTTCATGCTCGACATGCCAAGGCTGAGAGACGCCGACATTTATATCGACGGAGAGATGACACACGACAGATTCGATTCTTCCAACCGAATGGTCTTCGATTCGGAGGCGGGCGTGTATCGGCTTGAGATGCCCCTGAAACAGGGAGCATACAATTACCGCTACGTCACGCTTCCGGTATCAGGCAAGGGGATTCCGTCGTCAAAGCTCACGGAGGGGAATAAATTCGAAACGGGAAATGAATACTGGGTATGCGTGTATTATCATCCGCCCGGCTCACGCGGCGACAGACTGATCGGTTTTTATAATATCCAATAAACGACTCATAATAAATTATGCTTCAGATAAAAGACACTCTTGTATCTCTCGACCTCATCGAACGCTATTTCATCTGTGACCTTGACTCCTGCCTGGGTGCATGCTGCATCGAGGGGGACGCGGGAGCGCCGCTTACAGACGAAGAATACGAAAGGCTTTGCGAGCTGATGCCGCAGATATATCCTCTGCTTAATCCGGCGGCACAAAAAGTGGTGGAGGAACAGGGACCCGCCTATTATGACGAAGACGGAGACCTTGTCACCTCGCTTGTGGAAGGACGGGACTGCGTGTTCACCACCTATGCCCCCGGAGGGAAATGCCTCTGTGCTCTCGAAAAGGCGCACCGGGAGGGGAAGATACCTTTCTTCAAACCCTCTTCATGCCATCTGTATCCGGTCAGGCTCAAGGATTACGCCGGATTCACGGCAGTCAACCTGCACCGCTGGAAAATATGCAAATGCGCCGAAACCCTCGGACGGGCAAAGGGAGTGCGCGCATATGAATTTCTCAAGGAGCCTCTGACCCGCCGCTTCGGAAAGGAATGGTATGACGAGCTCTGCCTGACCGCAAAGGAATGGCTGAAATCAGCAGAGCACGGTTCTTAGCGCTCTTAAGATATTTTAACAAACCATGCCTCAAAAAAACGTTTTAATCTTATGTTTTTCGACATATTTTAGTTAATTTTGCAGTAAATACTATGATCCTAACATGTAAGAATTTATTTAGTTAAGCCAAAGGCGAGGTGATTGAGAAGTCCCCTCGCCTAATTTTTATTGCATGATTTTTCGATATTACATCTATTTTGATTAAATTAGAGGCAAAATCGGGAAAAATGGCATCTGTCAATTACTGGATAGTCTTGTTT
>CAMWMW010000323.1 GCA_947175455.1 uncultured Porphyromonadaceae bacterium
TTGAAATTTTTGTAAATACAAACTAACAGAGAGTTATAAAATCTTAAGATTATTTAACAAATGGGTTTGTTATTTTACAAATTTTGTTTGTAATTTTGCGCTGATTTTGCGAGAGGTATATAGCCATATCTCACATGCCGACATCTTATATCGGCGCTCCACTATAGAAAAACCTTTGTATTCAGAGATATAGAAAGAGGCTTGCGCAATTTACTGTGCCATCATCATAATCAGTCCGTGCACGTGCGTAGCTTCGCAAATTTACAATTATTAATGAAAGTAGTAGTCGAATTGTTATTTATGTTGGCGCTTCTCGCCTTCAGTGCGAACGCACAGGTAGGGGTCAAAACGAACTTACTCTATGATGCGGCATTGACTCCGAACATAGGTGTCGAGTTCGGGCTTGCGCCCAAATGGAGTCTCGATGTCTCAGGCAACCTGAATCTTTGGAAGCTTGACAACGGACGCAGATGGAAGCACTGGCTCGTTCAGCCGGAGGCTCGCTATTGGTTTTGCGACCGTTTTTCCGGTCACTTCGTCGGTCTTCACCTTCTCGGAGGGCAGTATAACTTCGGAGGTTGGAAAAACGGATGTAATTTTCTCGGAACACATTTCGAAAGACTGCGCACGCAAGTACACCAGGGTTGGTATGCGGGTGCCGGTGTGGCATATGGCTACACATGGATTCTCAACCGCCACTGGAGTGCAGAGGCTGAAATCGGCTTAGGGTGGGCATACACCAGATATGACGCCTACCCTTGTGCCAGATGCGGAACAAGACTTGAAGAAAACAGAGTTCACAATTATGTAGGGCCCACGAAAGCCGCAATCAATCTAATCTACGTATTCTGATCATGAATCTAAAAACGCTTTGCATTGCGACCCTTCTTTCCGTAGGGTCCGTAGCCGCGACTGCCTCCGACAAGACTCCGACAGACGCGGTAAAAGCCGCCGACATAGATGTGGCACGCACTGACAACAATCTGTTTGTAAAAATGGACCTCGACCTGAGCGGCTACAGCTCGCTCAACAGAAACCGGGAAGTGACTGTCACACCGATGCTCGTCAACGCAGCCGACACTCTGAGACTGCCGTCGTTAACGGTAGCCGGTCGCTCACGCTATTACCTTCATCTTCGCGAGGGGCAGGATGAATGGCCCTCGCCGGCTCTCTACAAAGCCGCAAAAAATCTCACCGTACCTTATCAGGCATCCGTACCGTTCAGCAAATGGATGGGGAAAGCGGAACTTGTGCTGTCGGCAAAATCATGCGGATGCTGCGGTGAACCGATCGCTGCCGCTGACATTCCCGCCAAGACACTCGACCTGACACCACGGGAGAAAGTGATGTTCAGACCACTTTTCGCCTTTGTCACACCCAAGGCAGAACTCGTGAAGCATCGTGAAATCAAAGGTTCGGCATATATAGACTTCCCGGTAAACCGCACGGAGCTTTATCCCGGCTACCGCCGCAACCCCGCGGAACTGGCGAAAATCAACGCCACCATCGATTCCGTGCGTCTCGACAAAGACGTGCAGTTCAAGGCAATGACAATAAAGGGATATGCATCTCCCGAAGGTTCATATTCCAACAACGTAAGACTGGCAAAAGGGAGAACCGCCACGCTTAAAGACTACGTGCTCGGACAATATTCATTCCCCGCCTCCATCATCGCTACGTCATATGAGCCGGAAGACTGGGAAGGACTGCGCCGCTATGTCGAGAACTCAGACATTGCCGACCGCGAAGGAATCCTTGCTATCATAGACTCCGACATGGAACCGGATCCGAAAAATGAGGAAATCCGCCGGCGCTATCCCCGCCAATATGAGTTCCTGCTCAAAGAGGTATACCCCGGGCTGCGTCATTCAGACTACACAGTGGAATATACAGTCAGAAACTATACCGACATAAACGAAATCAGGCATCTCATCTTTTCGGATCCGAGAAAACTGAGTCTCAACGAGATGTTTGCCGCCACCTCTTCCATGAATCCGGCATCTCCGGAATATGAGGAGGCATTCAGAGTCGCAGTCAGAATGTATCCGGAAAATACGGATGCGAACCTCAACGCCGCGAACATAGAGATGCGTGCCGGCAACCTTGAACTGGCGGAGCGTTACCTCGACAAAGCCGGAGACTCGCCCGAGGCAACATACGCACGCGGCGTGCTGCAAGGTATAAAAGGCAACTACAGCGCTGCACGCGCACTCTTCGAGAAAGCGGCTTCCGGCGGGGTGAAAGAAGCCGGAGCGGCAATCGACAATCTCACCGCCATCGAAGAAAACGACAGATAACAGACGCATACAAAGTCCGGAAAACGGACTTCCTTTGAAACCGGTGTCAGGATGACTTCGGTTTCAAAGGAAGCATGCAGAACCAACAGACAGATTAAACCAAAATAACAACAGAAATATGAATCTTTTCAGAAAATTCTTCTTTGGAGCCGCTTCGCTCGCAATGCTTGCAGGTTGCTCCGACGACATCAGCAATGCCGGACAGAACAACGGTTCGACAGGCAATGAAGACGGACCATCCGTATATCTCGGAGTAAACTTCCAGATGCCGGGAATGGGTTCCACAAGATCCTTCACCGACGGCGACAACACCTCGAGCAACGGCACAGAGGTAGGCACAGACGTCGAGAACAACGTGAATGAAGTGCTCCTCGTGCTTGCCCGCCGCGATTACGGTTTCATCGGCGCGGCTACAGTAATGCGCGACAACATCTACAAGCATCAGGCACAGCAACCCAACGCCGGGTCATATCATGCTACGGCAAAATTCAACAAAACCGAGCTTAGCCAGTATTATTCCGATGCCGCGAACTTCAACAAGGAGATTTGCGTGTTCGTGATAGCCAATCCCACCAGCGGAATGGTCGACAGCCTCGCCACAGC
>CAMWMW010000324.1 GCA_947175455.1 uncultured Porphyromonadaceae bacterium
GTGAAAACAACCATAAAAGACCTCAAGGAAGCCACAAGATGTACTATATAAAAAATTTCGAATTAAATTCAAACAGTTTCTTAACTAATACGGTAAAACTCATGAAACGATTTATCCCTGCCATATTTGTGGCATTGCTTGCTTTCTGCGGACAGCAGGCACGTGCGGCAACGCCGCAGAATCCGAAGGCTGATGACAAGGCTGTAGTCAATGCCGGTAACGCGAGGTTCACAGTGCTTACTCCACGTATGATACGTATGGAATGGAGTGCGGACGGAAAATTTGAAGACCGCAAGACACTGACTTTCGTAAACCGCAATCTGGATGTTCCGAAATTCAAGGTTTCTAAAAAAGGCGACAGAACCACGGTCTCTACCGATTTCCTTACTCTTCGCTATGACAACGATGGCAAGCTGTTCAACGACAGAAATCTTGAGGTCAGAATCCGGAACGGCAAGAATACCACACTGTGGAAGCCGGGAATGCAGGATGACGGCAATCTGCTTGGCACGTGCCGCACTCTTGACGGTGCCGACGGTTACGACATGCATTCAGGTCCGCTTGAGCAGGGTCTTGTTTCCAGAAGCGGCTGGGCACTCGTAGACGACAGCAGGAACCACATCCTCGCTCCTGACGATTCCCATTGGAAAGAGTGGGTGGCGACGCGTCCTGACGGCGAGCGACAGGATTATTATCTTTTCGCCTATGGAAACGATTACAAGCAGGCATTGGCAGATTATCAGAAAGTTGCCGGCAAGGCGCCTCTGCCTCCTAAATATACATTCGGTTACTGGTGGAGCCGTTATTGGCAATATTCCGACAATGAGTTCAAAGATCTGGTAGACAAACTCAAATCCATGGATATTCCGATCGACGTGCTGATTGTGGATATGGACTGGCATGACACATTCGGTCTGAAATCCAGAAATCCGGCGAGAGATGAATACGGGCAGCGTATTGGCTGGACAGGTTATACCTGGCAGAAAGAATTGTTCCCCAACCCTTCGAATTTCCTTAAATGGGTGAGGAAAGAGAATCTCAAGACCGCCTTGAACCTGCATCCTGCATCCGGAATCCAGCCTTATGAAGCATCATATAAGGACTTTGTGAAAGACTATGAATGGGCGGACACGACCAAAAGCGTTCCCTTCCATATAGATGAGGCAAAATGGGCGGATTCATATTTCAATACGGTTCTCGGTCCCATGGAGAAGGAGGGTGTCGACTTCTGGTGGCTCGACTGGCAGCAGTGGAAAGAATCGAAGTTTACCCCCGGTCTGTCCAATACGTTCTGGCTCAATCATGTTTTCTTCAATCATGCCAAGGAGAAAGCCGACAACGAGCGTCCGTTCATTTATCACAGATGGGGAGGTCTCGGAAGCCACCGCTATCCGCTGGGCTTCTCGGGCGACACGTTCATAACATGGGAGACACTCCGGTTCCTCCCTTACTTCACGGCTACCGCGTCCAACGTGAATTACGGGTACTGGGGACATGACATCGGCGGTCACATGTTCAAGAAGAAACCCGGAGTCACAGATCCCGAGCTTTATCTGCGATGGCTGCAGTATGGTGTGTTCACTCCTATATTCAAGACCCATTCTACAAAAGACCGCAATATCGTGAGATATTTCTGGGCTTTCCCCGAATATATGTTTGATATGCGCGACGCGCTCAGGCTGAGATATTCGCTTGCTCCCTACATATATAATGCGGCACGCGAGAACTACGATACAGGCGTGGCGATGACTCGCCCGATGTATTATGAGTATCCTGAAAACGAAGAGGCATACAATCATCCCGAACAGTTCTTCTTCGGATCCGACATCATTGCGGCTCCTGTAGGAAACCGCATCGACTCCATATCCGGTCTTGCTGAAAGAACCATCTGGTTTCCCGAAGGAAAATGGTACGATTATGTATCCGGAAAAATGATTGAAGGAGCCGGTGAGCGTTCGTTTGAATATACGCTGTCGGAAAATCCGTTTTACGTAAAGGCGGGGGCAATCATTCCGATGAATCCGGACAAGGTAAAGAGCCTTCAGGTTCCATGCGACACACTTGTGCTCACATTCATCCCCGGCGCGGAAGGTTCTTTGCGTCATTATGAAGACGACGGCATTTCCAACGATTATGACCGCGCCTATGCAATCACGTCAGTCGACAAGAAATATGACGGCAACGGACTCAAGATCAGGATTGCCGCAAGAGACGGCAGATATGACGGAGCTCCTGAAACAAGAAGCTATGAATTGAGGTTTCCTGCGATTCTTCCTCCTGACCGTGTTACTGTAGACGGCAAGGAATATGCCTATTCCCGTTTCCCCGAAGCCGGCAACTGGACATATGACGGATACTCGTTGCAGCCTGTGATATATACTGAAAAGCTTCCCGTCGACCGGGATGTAGTGATAGAGCTTGCATATGCATCGGGAAATCCCGAATCGGCACAACTCTACGGCAAGAAAGGGGTGTTCAACAGATGCAAGGATCTTACAGTCCTTTTCAAAGAAGAGCAAGGGATGCACGGAGAAGGGATGAAGATGCTTCCCGAGGAGTATCTGAAAGTGTCCCAGTGTCCTAATTTCATCCTTGAAGATCCTCGCAATATCACACGTTATCTCGGAGAGTTTGAAAGCAACAAGACCAACCTCTTCGAAGTGACAGACTCGATGGACATAATAAGCGGTGACTTCAAGTCGCGCCTGCGTTCCCAGCTGAAATGACCTTTTCTGAGGTCAAATCGTAAAAAAGTCTCCGGATGCCGTGAAGTATCCGGAGACTTTTTTACGATTCGCAGCGTCTTTGACTTGAAAAAAATCGTTGGTGTATGAACTTTTCCTGACGCGTGTTGTTTTATAAGTGTAAAGAAAATCGTTTCATGATGTTAGGTT
>CAMWMW010000325.1 GCA_947175455.1 uncultured Porphyromonadaceae bacterium
GTCACAGGACCTGTGAGACGGAAGTGCTCGATGACCTTGCGGCTCATGTCAATGAGCTGGGTATTGCGGTATGTTCTTGTTCTTGTCACTTCTCCCCCCATTATCTCAAGACGCTCACGGGGAACAGTGGCAAGAATCTCGCCAGACTCGCTTATGTAGCAGTCAACGGAATATTCCCTGTTGTTTTCTATGTATTCCTGAATTATATATTTGTCGAGATTCTGTAAGAGCATCAGGTCTTCCACATCGTGAAATATCTTGATGCCTCTTGATGAGCCGCCCTTGCGGGGTTTTACGATTGCCGGCATCTCATTGTCGATTACGGAATATGTGCGTGGAATCGGGAATCCCGCTTCCTTGAAGAGACGTGCCGCCTCGACTTTGTCGAACATGCGTGATGTGGTGGAGAAATCAGCCACCGGCACAAATACCCCCTCTATTTTCTCTTTGCACAACGATGCTATCTCGATAGCCGGATTTATGAAGGGGAGAATTATTTTGACGTCATGCTCTTTTACAACGCGTGCAATGTCTTCGATTACATCTGGGTCTGAGAAGCTTTTTCCTTTTATCACCACCCCTTCGATGGCGATGGGTACTTCGGTGTCAAGTTCGTAGGCTATGATTTTTACATCGCATCCGAGACGTCTGCCGCTGTCTTTCAACAGCTGGGCTACAGAGACGCGGCGTGAGCCGCCAAGCATAAGGATTGTTGTGTTCATTTGGGTGTGTGAGGAGTTGAATGAGGAGAAATTTGTGTTACATGGAATAGGAGCCGATATGCCGCATTTTCTTGTCTTCGAAAATGTCTGAGATCTTGAAGAATATACCGCTTTCCTCGACATCGCCGAATTCACGGTTTATGGCAGTCCCGAACATTCTCATTGTGGGTGACAACGCCATATATGAGTTTACGAGCGGGGGGATTTTCAGATCATGTTCGCGGATGAAATGATTGAGGATGCGGAAATCCTCTTTATAGTCAGACCCGGTGAAGCGAGACTGTATTTCGATGGAGTCCGCAGCCGTAGGCAGCGGGTCGATCGGTGTGACAAGTGAGTCCGGATCCGGGAAATGCTTGTGCATGAATCCAAGAATCATGTCGCGGCACTCATGGTTATATTGCGGATACATTGTCACTTTGCCGAAAAGATACTTGATCTGCGGATATACCACTGTCAGCGCGCCGAGACCGTCCCAGAGGTTATCAAGGGCATACAATGCCTTTGCGCCGGCTTTTGTCGTCTGGTATTCAGGAGCCACGAACGAGCGCCCGAGCTCAATTGTTTCCGGAAGGAATTCAGATATGAACCGCTCGGAGAACCTGAACATGTGGGATGTGGCTATTCTCGGCACTCCGTTCACAATCTCTATGTCTTCGCCGAGAATAAAGCGGTAGCCGCCGATTATCTCACGGTCGGCGGGATTCCAGACAATCATCTGGCGGCAAGGAGACGGCATGGTGTCAAATTCATCTATGTCGCAGTCGAGACCAGTGCCGCCTCCGGCATCACGGAATGCGATTTCCCGCAATCGTCCGATCTCACGCATGGTATGGGGCGCATTGAAGGCGTCGACGACATAAATCTCGTTGTCACCTTTGTTGGTATGGCGCAGGAGTCTGTCGGGCGTCAGTTCTGCCTCTATCAGCGCGGGGGCTATTTTCTCTATGATGGGTTGCATATCTATCGGTTGAATCCTTGGACAAATGTCTCGGGATTCTTTTGAATTGCAAAATTAATAAAATCTCATTTAGTATGCAAACACACTACACGGCAACTCATCGGTCTTCCTTCGACGGAATAAGATATTTCGAGAAGAAGCGCCACACTACATTGTGAGTGTCAATATCTTTGACGTGCCAGGAGTGCGCGCCACCCTCGATTCTGTAGACTTCGACATCAAAACCGGAAGGTGAGTCGTAATATGTGGTGCGGGTCACGGTACGGGTCGGGTCGTTAAGCGTGGGGAAAGTTTCGGTGCGCATGGAACAGCAGCGATTTGCCGTTGCCATAGTGCTGACTGCGAGGAGCACGGGAATGTAGCTGCCCCAGCCTCCGGTGTTGTCATGGTCGCCTTCCCACATGGATGTCTTGTCGGCGTCTCCGTGAATCTCCATAAATGGAACGGCTTGAGGCAACGGATTGTTTAGATAGGTGCATTCAAAAAGCAGTCCCGCCACCGATGCGTACGCACGAAAAAGTCCGGGAGCGGTGAAGGCAAGCTGGTAGCATAGGTCTCCGCCGTTAGACATTCCTGCCATAAAAGAGTTTTCCCTGCTCAGGTTGAAACGGGAACACACCTCCTCCTTGAGTTTCGCAAAGAAATCCGCTTCATCGATATTCATGGAATCCTGAGGTGGATAACCGACTTTCCAGCCGTCTTTTCCACGCGAGTCCGGTGCCCCGTCGGGATAACACACCGCGAAGCCTTCACGCTCGGCAGTAGCGTTCAGACCGGTGCGCCAGCGTGTCTTGGATCCGTAACCGTGTGTGTAGATCACCAGAGGCGCGTTCTGTCTGAGTGTGTCGGGGAGATACATGGAATATGTGCGTATGGTGTCGCCATAAGCAAACTCATATTTCCTTATCTCTTTGTTCTCGGCGTTGCATGTCAGGAACGATATCGCTCCTAAAAGCGAGATAATAAGTTTCTTCATTGTGTGTTGTTTCGTTGTTAAATAATCTGTTTCAAAAATTCCTTGGGATTAAAGCCGGTAATTTTTACCGATTGCCTATTATATTCCTGTGGAGCGACCGTTTTGTTTCTTTCTCACCGGCTTTCAGCTTTTCTTTCCCGGCGGAGTCAAGATATGTATCCTGAAAACTGTCCCAGAGATAATCCACTGCCGTGTCTGACGGGTGAACAAGATCCCGGG
>CAMWMW010000326.1 GCA_947175455.1 uncultured Porphyromonadaceae bacterium
CCCGTTCGAGAAAGTCGAGGCAGCTTCCGACCGTGATTACTGGATGATTGCCGTCGAGGCGAAGGAGTATGGCATGATTGACAAAGTTCTTGTAAATCCGAAGAAGGAGGCTTGATAAAATGGCAGTAAAGAGAAACGGTCTTGTCTGCACCATGTGCGGAAATGTGGATTGCACGGCGACCCCGGTTGTGAAGGTTCTGGAGGGTCTGAACCTCTGCACCGACTGCATCAGCTTTATCGATGAATCACGGGATGTGCAGCTTCAACAGCGTAAAGACACCGGCAACGGCAAAGCCAATGCCAATGCTGGGAAAAGCATACCTAAACCCAAAGAGATCCACGATTTTCTCAATCAGTATATCATAGGGCAGGAGGATGCGAAAAAATATCTTTCGGTAGCTGTCTATAACCATTACAAGCGCATCAACTCGACTGCGGAAGATGATGTGGATGTGGAGAAATCCAACATCATACTTGTCGGTCCTACCGGCACCGGGAAGACACTTCTTGCGAAAACAATAGCAAGGCTTCTTGATGTGCCGTTCACCATTGTCGATGCCACAGTTCTGACTGAAGCCGGCTACGTGGGTGAAGACATCGAGTCTTTGCTTACCCGTCTGCTCCAGACATGTGACTACGATGTGGAGAAGGCTCAGCGAGGAATCGTGTTCATAGATGAGATCGACAAAATAGCCCGTAAGCGCGACAATCCCTCTATCACGCGTGATGTCAGCGGCGAGGGTGTTCAGCATGGTCTGTTGAAACTTCTTGAAGGCAGCACGGTGCTTGTGCCGCCAAACGGAGGCCGCAAGCATCCCGAGCAGAAGCTGATACCGGTCGACACAAAGAATATACTTTTTATATGTGGAGGTGCGTTCGATGGCATAGAAAGAAAGATAGCATCGCGTCTTAACACACATGTTGTTGGATATGGACATGACGAGAGGTCGAAGAAGCATCAGCGCGACAATCTGATGAAATATGTCATGCCGCAGGATCTCAAGAGCTTCGGTCTGATACCCGAGATCATAGGCAGGCTGCCTGTGCTGACGAGTCTCGAGCCGCTTGACAAGGATGCGTTGCTGCGGATTCTGACAGAACCCAAGAATGCTATTACGCGCCAGTATAAGAAGCTGTTCGAGATGGACGGAGTGGAGCTTGAGTTTACTGAAGATGCATTGAATCTCATTGCCGACAAGGCGATTGAATACAAGCTCGGTGCAAGAGGTCTGCGCTCGATAGTAGAGACAATCATGGTTGACGCAATGTATGAAGTGCCCTCCAAGCCCGAGAAGAAATTCACGGTTGATGCGTCTTATGCTGCGTCACAGCTTGAAAAGGCGCACTTTGAGCGCACACGTCTTTCAGACTGATTCCCTGCGCTGCATATTCACCGTAAACCGGTTGCCGCTATATCGGGGACTTGTGAATATTTCTTCACAAGTCTCTTTTTTTTGAGAAGATATTGCGATAATTCAAAAATTATTTTAACTTTGTAATGGCGTATGTCATATGATGTGTCTTTGCCATGACAAAGCGGCATGAAGACATTCGCCTGAACCAATAACAATTAATACCCGCATGTCTACTCCTCCCGATATTCATGAAGCGCTGAAATACCATTTCGGTTTCGGCAGATTTAAAGGTGACCAGCAAGCAATCATAGAAAGTCTGCTTGACGGCAATGATGTATTTGTGCTTATGCCGACAGGTGGTGGCAAGTCTCTTTGCTATCAGTTGCCCGCCTTGATGTCGGAAGGTACGGCGGTAGTTATCTCGCCATTGATCGCCCTGATGAAGAATCAGGTCGATGCCATGCGCAACTATGAGGAGGATGACGGTATCGCTCATTTTCTGAATTCTTCGTTGACAAAAACAGGTGCCGAAGCAGTGAAGGCAGATGTGCGCGCCGGTAAGACCAAACTTCTTTATGTGGCTCCGGAGTCTTTGTCAAAGGAATCCAACGTGGAGTTTCTCCGATCCATAAAGATTTCATTTTTCGCTATAGATGAGGCGCATTGCATATCCGAATGGGGTCATGATTTCAGACCTGAATATCGTAAAATACGTCCCCTGATTGCTGAAATCGGGAATTATCCCGTGATTGCTCTGACCGCGACAGCCACACCCAAGGTGCAACATGACATTCAGAAGAATCTCGGCATACTCGACGCAAAGGTTTTCAAATCGAGTTTTAACAGAAAGAATCTCTATTATGAGGTTCGACCTAAGACAAAAGATGTTGACCGTGAGATTATCAAATATATAAAGACACATCCCGGGGAATCGGGCATCATCTATTGTCTCAGCCGTAAGAAAGTGGAGGAACTTGCCGAGACCCTGCGTATCAACGGCATATCATCGTTGCCTTATCATGCGGGGATGGATCCTCAGACCCGTTCGGAGAATCAGGATGCCTTTCTGGAAGAGAAAGTAAATGTGATTGTGGCTACAATTGCGTTCGGCATGGGTATCGACAAGCCTGATGTGCGTTTTGTGATTCATTACGACATACCCAAAAGTCTCGAGGGGTATTATCAAGAAACCGGAAGAGCCGGAAGAGACGGCGGTGAAGGGCGTTGCATAACGTTCTACAACAACAAGGATCTTCAGAAACTTGACAAACTGATGCAGAGCAAGACCGCTGCGGAGCAGGAAATCGGGCGTCAGCTGCTTCAGGAAACCGCCAATTATGCGGAATCGTCGGTATGCCGGCGCAAGATACTTCTTCATTATTTCGGAGAAGATTATCATGAAGATAATTGTGGAAATTGCGACAACTGTCTCAATCCAAGAAAACAGATAGAGGCATCGGAGGCTCTTGCCGCCGTGCTTGAAGCGGTCAGGGATGTAAAAGAAAATCATAAACAAGAATAT
>CAMWMW010000327.1 GCA_947175455.1 uncultured Porphyromonadaceae bacterium
TTTTAAGCCGTTCCACCGACATCTCCTTCGCTTTTATCTGCATCTCAAGATTGGTGAGAAAAGTGCGGCTTGCAAGTATTGTCTGGCGGGTGTCGTAGTTCCTCATCATTTTCTGATTGGCGAGATTCTGCAGCTCTGTCTCTTCTCCGGCAAGGTCAAGTTTCATCAGAGACTGTCCCCGTTCCACGGCATCACCCTCGTGACAATATATCTCAAGGATTTTTGTGGACACCGGCGATGTGATAGTCATTTCATAAGCCGGAACTACTTTGCCCGAGGCATCAGCCGACATCTCCACAGTGCCGGTGTCTGCAGTGATGAAATCGAGACCGCTGCGGTCCATCGACGGGGCAATGGTGGATAAGGCGAATATGGCGCCGGCTGAAACAACGGCAATCGGAACGCATGTTTTCAGAATTTTCCTGCGTCTTAGTTTCTTTTGTTCTTTGAGTGAAATCTCTCTGTCCATTTTTAACTTCGGATAGTTTACGCAGAAAGTCAGACATTATGCGTGCCAAAAATATAAAGTGCTGGATATTAAATATATGGCAAAACAAAGGGTGTCCGTTTTCGGACACATAGGTGAATTTCGTACATTGATTCACAAAAAACTTTCACAAAAACTTCCGAATACACTTATGAAAGTCTGTATTTAGTATTATTTTTGCAGAATGCATGGAAATGCGGTGTTGCACAAAGGGGATGTGCCGTCAGGCACATCCCCTTTGTGGTTTTATCGAATGGAACGGACGAACCGTTCATGCGGGTTTCAGATCATATCAAAGGTGGCGTTTGGGTTTTATGTCGAGTTTTACGGGCTTGATCATGTTCTCGGGAGCGAGAATCGTGTCAAGGTCTTCCTTGCTCAGGATGTCGTGTTCGAGCACAAGGTCATATACACTCTTTCCGGTGGCGAGAGCCTCTTTGGCAATCTTGGTGGAGTTCTTGTAGCCGATTACCGGGTTGAGCGCCGTCACGATGCTGATGCTGTTGCGGGTCTGGGTGCGGCAATGCTCTTCGTTTGCCGTGATTCCTTCGATGCATCTGATTCGCAGAGTCTCGAATCCGTTGATCATGAGGTCTACAGACTCGAAATCGCATTGAGCCATAACCGGCTCCATCGCGTTCAGCTCCATCTGTGCCGCGTCTCCTGCCATGGTGACACAAAGTTCGTTACCCATAACCTTATAGCATATCTGGTTCATGACCTCAGGAATGACAGGATTCACCTTGCCCGGCATGATAGAGGAACCGGGCTGCATTGCGGGAAGGTTGATCTCGCCGAAACCGCAGCGCGGTCCGCTGGCAAGTATACGCAGGTCGTTGCATATCTTGTTGACTTTTACAGCTACGCGTTTCAGAGCCGCGGCATATCCCACAAGACAGGAGGTGTCGGAAGTGGCACCTACAAGGTCTTTGGCGAGTTTTATATCCCATCCGGTAATCTTTCCGAGGGCGGCGACGCATTTTTCGGCATAGCCTGGTTCGGCGGTGATGCCTGTTCCGATTGCCGTGGCGCCCATGTTCACGGTAAGGAAGTCGGCGGCAGCCTCGTCAAGATGCAGAAGTTCGTCTTCAAGAATTGAGGCGAAACCGCTGAAAGTCTGTCCTAAGGTCATAGGCACGGCATCTTCCCACTGTGTTCTGCCGATCTTTACGATGTGCCTGAACTCCTCGCTCTTCTTGCGCAGAGACTCTATCAGCACCTTGTAATGTTCCACAAACTTGAGGTGAGTGTAATACATGCCGATATGTATCGCCGTGGGATAGGCGTCGTTGGTTGACTGGGCACAGTTCACGATATCGTTTGGTGAGCAATACTGGTATTCACCCCTTTTGTGTCCCATGATTTCGAGGGCACGGTTTGTGATTACCTCGTTGATATTCATGTTGGTGGTAGTGCCCGCGCCACCCTGGATCATGTCTACGGGGAACTGTTCATGGTGCTGACCCTCGATAAGCTCCTTGCAAGCCTGAACGATTGCGTTGAATTGCTCGTCGCTGATAAGTCCAAGTTCGTGGTTTGCAACGGCTGCGCCCCATTTGGTGATTGCGAGTCCCTTGATGAACAAGGGGTAATCTTTCAGGTGAAACTTGCTGATTTCAAAATTTTCTATTCCTCGAAGTGTCTGAACACCATAAAGGACTGAATCAGGAATCTCGCGTGCGCCGAGAAGATCGGATTCTTCGCGAAATCCTTTTTTAGATGTGGTCTCCATTGTAAAAATGTTTATGGTTTATATTTAAGGTATAATTTCTATCGTCATTCCGGGTCTTGTGGAAACAAAGTCAGCGAGGCGAGGAATGAATCCACAAATATAATTAAAGATTTCTTATTTGTAAAACGTTTTAAAACATAAAACGTTTCAAATATTCTTTATTTTGTTTGTTTTGTGTCCGGTCAGACAAGGAGACTCCGGATTCGACATCGGAAGTCGAGTCCGGAGTTTCCCGCGACAAACAGTTTTTTTACTTGTCAGACAGTTTTAAACAAGCTCTTACTTTGCTTTTTTATACTCTTCGTAGTAACCGTCGAGAATCGAACGTAAAGCCGATCCGATTTTCAGATAGTCAATCTCGTCGAGGTTGGCGAGAGAAGCTCTGACTGACCAGCAGGGACCGTCGAATCCGCTGCCGTTGAGAAGCACGACGGAGGTCTGGCGGGCGAGACGCAACACTATATCTATCGGTTCGTAATTAGCCTTGAGCCAGTTGCAGAAGTCATCTCCATATATCTTGCTTCCCCACAGCATGAGATCGATCTCGCTGTAGTATCCTACGCGCATCGGATCTTCCACAAGTCTGAAACCGGTGCCTTTCCAGAGCGCTTCAAGGCGGTCTTCCACCATATCCTGCATCTTCTTCTATATAT
>CAMWMW010000328.1 GCA_947175455.1 uncultured Porphyromonadaceae bacterium
CTCCAGATCTTTACGGAATCCGATATAAAACACACGGTCGCGGTCTTCCGGCACATCATAGTCATTGGCATTAAGCATCTTCAAATTTACATCATACCCGGCTTTATCAAACAAATTCATAAAACCGTCAACTGCTTCCGAATGACGTTTTGCAAGCATTCCAGACACGTTCTCTGCAACAAAAAACAGAGGCTGTTTATCGCGTATAATACGGATATATTCATAAAAGAGTTGACCTCGCGCATCTTCAATCCCTTTTAATGATCCAGCCTCACTCCATGATTGGCAAGGGGGACCTCCTATTATACCAACGACATTATCTGGAAATTCGGAAGATGGAATCTTGCGAATGTCTCCTTCTATCAGATTCACTTCTGGAAAGTTCGCACGGAAAGTCGGACAAATCTTGGCATCAAACTCATTTGCCACGACAGTCCTGAAACCCGCTTTATGAAAACCTAAATCCAAACCTCCGGCACCGGAAAAAAGACTAATCAAATTCATTTAATTTCCAATTTGTATATATAATTCCCAAGATCACTGTCATCCTTAATAATTCGAGGGAAATTCGAAAATATCAATGACAGTCCCATTGGAACCCGCCTACATAAATTCTTAATATATATATCGGAGACAGGGATCTCCATGCATATTTCACCGCCAAGGGTCAATAAGCAAACATATTAGCAAGCCCTGATCCGGTTATTACTTTTACAACTCACTGTGGACTTATTGTGATTCCGTTTGCGAAGATACTTAAAAATTAGTTAAGAACAGCAACATTCCCCACACAAAAGTAAATTTTCCTATGCCGTTGTCTGACTTCGCGGTGTCAATGTGGAGAATAGAAGAATTCGGATAGCGGAGCATATCCTTTTTCTGCCATAAGACGGTCCCAGTCATCGGGGAGGTCGATTCTAATTGTAGAGTAACCGCCACCAGGCATGACCTGCACTTTGTTTCGTGCCGAATCTCCGGTAAGCAGTATTGCGGTCATGCCCTGTTTCATCACGGGTATGGTAAGCATCTTGTCAGACGAGCACCCATCCGGCAGAGCGTACCAGACGGGAATTTCGGTTAACCGTGCATCTTCGGTGCGTTGAATCCGTTTTTCATAACGGCTGAACGGATAGCGGTCTTCATCAATTCGACTCCCGGGATTGGCGAAATAGTTTGCAAACGTGCGTTCATATAACGGACGCCGGGCTGTCTCAACAAGCGCCTTCTCAAATTCCGCCTTATCCGGATATTTCTCTTTGAGCAGGCGCGCCACGGGTTCTGTCATCAGGATAGTGCGACAGGTGTATTGCTTGCCGCTGCCGAGGGCAAACTGACATCGTTATGTTATATCCCATGCCACCAGCTGCATTATACGCTCGGGACTGTCTGTCGACGGTGCCATATTGTTGCCCCACATCAGCGCGGAAGCCACAGTGACGGCACTGTCGTTTATGTCAAATCCCTGTTCGACATGATATGGTGTCCAGCCAATACTCCTGCAGGTCGTTTCGTTTTCTACAAGACACCACGGCATCAGATAGCCGAAGGTCCCCATACGGTCCTGCTTGACATAGTAGCCCGACAGGTTTTTGAGGGCGAGATTCATAAAACGCCCAATCGACATATTTGCATCCTCTGAAATTTCTCCCTGTCCGCAGTCTATTCCCAACTGACGCGCAACCGGTCCATTGAGCCAGCAATAAGGATTCCAGGCGTGTGTACTTGCCAGCGTCCGTCTGAACTCAGGCGCGCCCATAGCCTTGGTCATCGCTATAAGAACCGGCATATATTCGGGTTTGCAGCCTGCCATTACTCCGCATGCCGCCACATGGAGAGCCAGCGTATTGCGGTGGGCAATGGGCAGTGTGGCGACAGGTGTGTCATAATCCACACCTCCAAATTTCAGAAACTCATTGACACGATCCATTGTAGGCGGCACTATCGGCAGACCGTCCGATTGATTCATCTCATTGAAATAGATGTTTATATCGTCAAGCGTGCCACTATATACCGTCTGACGGCTGTCAATGTCAGTGTTTGATGATTTATTTAGTTTTTCGGAGTCTGACAAGGGAACTGTCAAGGCTTCCTTTATCTGAGGCCACAGGATGTTTCGGGTATTTGATCTGATGGTTTCTTCATCATCTGCCGTAAATGCTCCGGGATATTTTGCCACACGTGCAACCTCGACTCCATTGTTGGCTGCCGTAACAGCCACCTGCGTATCAAACCCCGGACCTGCTATTGTCACAGACGGAATACCTATGTATTCGGCTGCAATACTTGATCCAGCTTCTTTGGGCGTACATAGTCCGCAACCTCCGTTACCACTGATTACTGCATCTATGTCAAGTTCAGTAAGTCTTTTCTGAAAATCCTCGACAGAACGGCGTCGCACCCCGGGTCCGGGATAAACCCCTGCCGAACCGATTTCATTCAAGACATAGACAGTGGCAGTCGGATATTCTTCAAGAATAATCCTTTTCAACTCCGGATGTGTCACAGATGCCATAAAACTGCCGCCGACTATCGCTATCCTCTTTCCGTCAAGAGTGCCGAGACGGGGTGCCTGCTCTATCGGTGTCACTGACGCCTGTCCTACAGGAGACACCACATGAAATATCTCTCCGGCGGGCATTGTTCCGTTATGATTCTCAATAATACAGATATTATCATCACAGACCGTCGATTGCGAATGAGATGATAACGAAGCGGCGATTGAAAGCAATAATATTATCTGTTGTTTCATCGTGCGTGAGTTTGGATTATATCAGTTAGATTCCGGAAAAGCACCAAGGTTTAGAGCTTGTTAAAAAATAAGCTCTTAGAAACTGTTTAAATTTAATTCGAAATTTTTTATATAGTGAATCT
>CAMWMW010000329.1 GCA_947175455.1 uncultured Porphyromonadaceae bacterium
GCATGGGGCCTTGCAATGGGAAAACAATTGCAGGCAATGGGTGTGAAAGAAATAAATTCCGAGGAATTCAAGGATGGAGTGAAGGTCGCTTTCGATGGCGGCGAACCCAAAATGCCGGTGGAAGAGGCTCAGAAACTTATCAACGACTATCTTCAGGATCTTGAGAAGAAGGCTGAGGCAATGGCTCGCGAAGAGGGTGAGAAATTCCTTGCGGAGAACGGCAAGAAAGAGAATGTGCGTTCTACCGCCAGCGGTCTGCAGTATGTTGTGGAGAAAGAGGGTGACGGCGCACAGCCTGCGGCATCTGATGAGGTTACCGTGCATTACACAGGCAAGCTTCTCAACGGCACTGTCTTTGACAGTTCTGTCAACCGAGGTGAACCTGCCACATTCCCGCTTAACCGTGTTATTCCCGGTTGGACAGAGGGCGTTCAGCTTATGAAGGAGGGTGCGAAATACACATTCTTCATCCCGTCTGATCTCGCATATGGCGCAGGTGGCGTGCCGAATGTCATTCCTCCTCACTCAACCCTGATTTTCGAGGTAGAACTCATCAAGGTAAACAAAAAATAATATGAAGAAATTTTTTTATGCAGCATTGGCGGTCGGAGCGGTTGCGATGATTGCCTCGTGTAAGAAGAGTGCGGAAAAGAATGCCGACACCCAGTCTGACAGCGCAGTGGTGGAGGTTGTTGACGAGGTCGTGACAGATTCTGTGGCTGACCGATTCCGCAATCCTGAATATCAGGCGGAGTTCGCTACCGATTCGACTTATGTACGTACGCCGTCCGGTCTTAAATACATGGTCGAGAAGGAGGGTACAGGCGCCATGCCCGGTGCTACGGATCAGGTCACAGTGCATTACACCGGTCGTCTGCTCGACGGTTCTGTATTCGACAGTTCTGTCATGCGCGGTGAGCCTGCCACATTCCCCCTCAACGGTGTGATAGCCGGTTGGACCGAGGGTCTGCAGCTTATGAAGGAGGGTTCAAAGTATGTGTTCTATATCCCTTCCGATCTTGCTTATGGCGCACGCGGGGCGGGCAACGACATACCTCCCTATGCCGACCTTATCTTCGAAGTTGAACTCATCAAGGTAAACTGATATGACCCGGTTGTTTAAAACGGGTCTGTCGGCGCTTGCTGTCATTGCTGTGTCAGCTGCGATGATGTCATGCCAGGGACGCACAATGAAGAATATGGAGCCGACAGGCGAGACTGTGGAGGTCTCGGTTTCTGACGCTCCTCAGGCGGATGCCGACACAACGGTCTCTGATTCTACAGTAGAGTTGAACTGATTGCATCATAAAAAGTCAACGGGGTCTGCGATCAATCGCAGACCCCGTTGACTTTTTATGTAGATATTATTTTTCCCGCATAAAGATGGAAATCGGGGTTCCGTTGAAGTCCCAGTGCTCGCGAATCTTATTCTCAAGGAAACGACGGTAAGGCTCCTTTACCCATTGGGGAAGATTGCAGAAAAACACGAATGTGGGGATAATTGCGTCTTTGAGCATGGTGACGTATTTAATTTTTACGAATTTGCCCTTGTTGCTCGGAGGCGGGGTTATGGCTACCTGCTCAAGCATGTATGAGTTGAGCTGCGAGGTGGGGATTGTGCGGCGGCGGTTCTCGAATACCTGCACCGCGGTTTCAAGCACCTTGAAAATACGCTGTTTTGTCAGTGCGGAGGTGAAAAGGATTGGAAAATCTGTGAAAGGTGCGAATTTCGAACGTATCGCCTGCTCGAAATTCTTCTGTGCCGCCAGACTTTTGTCTGCCACGAGATCCCATTTGTTCACACACACCACGAGTCCTTTGCGGTTACGCTGTATAAGGCTGAAAATATTCGCGTCCTGCCCTTCGATGCCCCTTGTGGCGTCAATCATAAGGATGCACACGTCCGAAGCCTCTATGGCGCGTATAGAGCGTATGACGGAGTAGTATTCGATGTCTTCGTTGACTTTCTGTTTCTTTCTGATGCCGGCGGTGTCAACGAGATAGAAATCGAAGCCGAATTTGTTATAGCGGTGGTAGATTGAATCGCGGGTTGTTCCGGCAATGTCTGTGACGATATGACGTTCTTCACCGATAAATGCATTTATCAGGGAAGACTTGCCTGCGTTTGGGCGTCCTACTATGGCGAATTTGGCGATATTCTCGTCGGTCTCCTCCGTGTCGTCTTTTTCGGGCATGTCTTTCACAATCTCATCGAGGAGTTCTCCTGTTCCCGAGCCGTTTGCCGATGACACGCCTATCGGATCGCCAAGACCGAAGCTATAGAACTCGGAGATATTGAAGCGTGCGTCACCCCTGTCCTCCTTGTTTGCCACGACGATAACCGGTTTCTTTGACCGTCGCAGGATGGCGGCTACCTTGTCATCGAGATCTGTCACTCCGGTGGATGCGTCGACCACGAAAAGAATCACATCGGCTTCCTCAATGGCGATTTCCACCTGTTTGTTGATTTCTTCCTCGAAAATATCATCCGAGTTTACTACCCATCCGCCGGTGTCGACGATGGAGAATTCCTGTCCGCACCAGTCGACTTTGCCATACTGGCGGTCGCGTGTGGTGCCCGCCGTGTCATCGACAATGGCGCGGCGTGTCTGCGTCAAGCGGTTGAAAAGCGTGGACTTTCCCACGTTGGGTCGCCCGACAATTGCTATCAACTTACCCATATATTGTTTTTTTGAAGATTTTTTGCTGGATTATTCCATATATCCGAAAGCGCGGAGTTTGTTTTCACGGTTGCGCCAGTCTTTTTCCACTTTCACAAAGAGTTCGAGGAATACTTTCTTTCCGAAGAACTTCTCGATGTCCTGACGTGCCGTGATTCCGATTTTCTTTATTT
>CAMWMW010000330.1 GCA_947175455.1 uncultured Porphyromonadaceae bacterium
GAATAGTCCAGGGCAAGAGATCCATAGTAATCTATAACAAGGACTGGCACAAGGGTATTATCGGTATCGTCGCTTCCCGTCTTACAGAACTTTATTACAAACCGGCTGTCGTGCTGACCTATTCCAATGGAATGGCAACCGGGTCATCGCGTTCCGTCCAGGGCTTCGACATATATTCGGCTGTAAATTCCACGCGGGATCTTCTTGAAAATTTCGGAGGTCACACATATGCGGTGGGGCTTTCGATGAAAGAGGAGAATATCGCAGAGTTCAGCCGGAGGTTTGAAGAGTACGTGTCGTCCAACATCCAGCCCAACCAGCTGTCGCCGCAGCTTGATATCGACGCGGAGATAGAATTTGCCGACATCACGCCGGAGCTTGTGTCATATCTTAAGAAATTCAATCCTTTCGGACCCGGAAACCAGAAGCCGGTGTTCTGTTCCCGCAATGTCTTCGATTTCGGAACGAGCAAACTTGTAGGCAAGAATCTTGAGCATATCAAACTCGAGCTTGAGGACAACAGCACGAGTCATGTCATAAACGCCATAGCGTTCAACATGTCGCAGTATTTCGAGCATATCCATTCTCACCGTCCTATTGACATCTGCTATACGATCGAGCAGACGAAACGCTCGAACAATCCTGATTCCATACAGCTGATGATACGCGATATCCGCCCCTCGTCAGATAAAAAATAACAAGCCGTCAGTCTCATCTTAACCAGCTGGGTAAATGGATTCCACTGTTATCCGCAATATTCTCAAAAAACACTGGGGATATGAGTCTTTCCGTCCGTTGCAGGAAGATATCATCATGTCCGTTCTCTCCGGGCGCGACACACTCGGTCTTATGCCTACCGGCGGAGGAAAGTCCATAACATTTCAGGTTCCGGCTCTGGCGTTGCCCGGACTTACGGTTGTGGTGACACCGTTGATTTCGCTGATGAAAGATCAGGTCGACAATCTGAAAAGGCGCAGGATCAAGGCGGTGTACCTTCATTCCGGCATGACGGCGAGAGAATCCGGAATCGCACGGGAGAAGCTTGTGAACGGAGGCGCCAAACTGTTGTATGTCTCTCCCGAACGTCTGCGCAACCGGCGTTTCATTCAGGAACTGAGAATGACGGAAGTCTCTCTGATTGTAGTGGATGAAGCGCATTGCATTTCACAATGGGGATATGATTTCCGTCCGTCATATCTTAATATCCGGTCGTTGCGGAAGATTTTTCCAAAAGTGAATGTGCTGGCACTGACAGCTACTGCCACTCCACAAGTGGAGTCCGACATATTGCGCCAGCTTGAGATGAAGGATGCGGCACTTTTCCGCATGAGTTTTTCCCGTTCCAATCTGAATTATATAGTAAGGAATACAGAAACAAAGATATATGAGATATTTCATATACTCAGCCGCACGGCGGGTTCTGCCATCGTATATGTAAGAAGCAGGAAGCGCACGCGTGAGATTGCGGAATATCTCAGTTCCGCAGGTATTCCGGCTACCTATTATCATGCGGGACTTGACATATCGCTTAAAGAAGAACGCCAGAACGAGTGGCAGCGCAGCGGCGTGCGGGTGATGGTCGCCACCAATGCTTTCGGCATGGGTATCGACAAACCGGATGTGAGGGTCGTGATTCATTTCGACATGCCTCCGTCGCTTGAGGAATATTATCAGGAGGCAGGCAGAGCCGGGCGAGACGGGAAAAAGTCATATGTCGTCCTGCTCACGTCTCGTGCGGATTCCGGTCTTCTGAGACGCAGAGTGACCGAGACTTTCCCGCCGCGAGAAGAAATAAAGCTGCTCTACGAACGTGTGTGCAATTATCTTCATGTCTCCATGGATGAAGGATATGAGAAACTTGCCGAATTTGATGTGGAGCGTTTCTGCGAGGTTT
The DNA here is from genome assembly GCA_947175455.1 of uncultured Porphyromonadaceae bacterium. Taxonomy (GTDB): domain Bacteria; phylum Bacteroidota; class Bacteroidia; order Bacteroidales; family Muribaculaceae; genus Lepagella. The sequence continues at coordinate 1,895 of CAMWMW010000330.1, forward strand.
TCGGCTATCAGAGACGCAGGTGTCTGGCTTGTCTCCATCTTCTCGGGCAGGCGGGTTATCTTGAATATCTTGAAGAGACGGAACACCGTTCGCGGGTGATGATGACATGTACCAGAGAAGAGTTGTATCATGTAGACCGTCTGTCGGCAGACGCGGAACTCGTATTGGCAAGAATACTCCGTCTTTATTCAGGTCTTTTTGCCGAATATGTCTATATTGACGAAAGGGTGATATCACGGGAGTCAGGAATCGACGAGCGTCGTGTCTATGAATCTCTTCTGGAACTGGGCAGGCGCAAGGTCCTGAGTTATGTGCCGCGTTCCCGTTCTCCATATATTTACTTCCCTACCGCACGGGAAGACAAACGCTATGTCATGATAGGCAAGGATATATATGAAGACCGGAAAAAAGTGATAAGCGGGCGCACCGAGGCTATGATAGAGTATGGTTTCGGCAAAGGGAAATGCAGGGAGAAGATTCTTCTGGAGTATTTCGGAGAGCAAGACGGCAAGGATTGCGGACGTTGCGACATCTGCCGTGGAAGAAACCGGCGGTCAGGCGGTCAGGTGGAAAACCCGATTGCCGGGATTGTGGAATATATTAAATCCAGACCCGGCGGTGCGGATATAAGGATAATGGAACGAGACCTCAGGATTGCCCCGTCACAGCTTTCCGAATATCTTTCGTATCTTTGCGGCGAAGGGTTCGTGACACTTGAAGACGGTCTTTACCGATATCGAGGATAGATTATGATAGGACTGGCGGATTGTAATAATTTCTTTGTGTCATGCGAGCGGTCGATAGATCCCTCGCTTGACGGTGTGGCTATGGTCGTGCTGTCGAATAATGACGGTTGTGTGGTAGCTCGCAGTAATGAGTCGAAGAAAATGGGTGTAAAGATGGCTCAGCCGGCATTAGAGATCCGGGATCTGATTTATTCAGGCAAGATTGTCTCGTACT
>CAMWMW010000331.1 GCA_947175455.1 uncultured Porphyromonadaceae bacterium
CAAGAAGACATTTGCAGACATATCATCGTTTGTCGCTACGCTCGCATCAGAGCGTTATGAGATAAAAAAACGGAGGTATTATGATTACGCGAGAAAAACCGATTCAGATGACAAGTCAGCCGATTATCGCTCGCCACGTCCGAAGATCGGAAACATATCGGAGGCTGTGGATTATATCATTAATGATGTCATGTTCATTTCTTCTGTGGCAATGGAAGATACAAAAAAATATCGTCATGACATCTCTGTGGCTTCGTTCATGAGAGACCGTATTTCCGAGGTTGAGTCTACGCTTTCAAAAAACATCAATATAAACGTGATTTACCCTGATCCCGATTTCGAGATTCATGTCGACAAGGAATGTCTGCGGATGCTTGTGTCTCATATTCTGCAGGTAGCGGTGAAACTTGCTCCCCAGGGAGGCTCAATCGGTCTCGAATGTACGGAAGACAAAGCCTCCGGCAAAGCCAGATTCGTCTTCAGGCATTCCGGAAACTCTCTGCCTGAGGGAAGGGAGGAGAAGATTTTCGAGAATTTTATGGATTACAAGAATCTCTCGGAAAAAGGAGATGCCGCCCTGATATTGGTGCGTATGATCAACTTCCTTACAAACAGCTCTTTGAAGTCGGTCGGTCATCATGTGCCCGGAGAAGGGGGCAAGCTGGTGTTTATGGTGCCTCTGTCATAACGGAGCGGAGACGTGCGATCTTACAAGCCGGTTGCGGAATGTCATGAACAAATTCCGCAACCGTTTTGTATTGTCATATATGGCGTAATAAAAAGCTATGAGGTCAGGGTTCAAGGAAAGGATTCAGGGTTTATTGCCCGAAGGAGCAGTGGTGTTTGCCGGTGCCGCAGGTGTAGGCATGCTTGCGGGTGCGGGTACATTTTTCCTTCGCAAAGGCATAGCGGGGATGGGTGCTATGCTTGGTGTCCCGCTTCATCCCGGTGGGTTGAACTGGATTTTCATCGGTTACGCCATAATCGCCATTCTGGGGTCTGTCTTTTATCAGAAGGCAATAGGGGAGAATCTTGCGGATGGCACCTCCCAACTCAGAGACCGGCTTGCCGAAGGGAACTTCACGTTTCGTAGAAATCACCTTTTTTCTCCGTTGATCGGGTGTCTTGTCACCATAGGTTTCGGCGCATCGGCAGGTGCGGAAGGTCCCTGCGCGTTTTCCGGTGCTGCGATAGGTGACAGGGTGGCGAGACTCATGAAACTCTCACCATCTGCGACACGTATACTGTTCGGTTGCGGAGCTGCCGCCGGGATCGCCGGAATTTTCAAGTCTCCGCTCGGAGGTGTTTTTTTCGCCATTGAGGTTCTGAGAATGGAAATGTCGGTGATCGGCATGGTTTCTCTGACCTGTGCGTCGCTGTCGGCATTCGGAGTGGCTTATGTGCTCGGAGGGTATACATGGAATGTCAGGATTCTGACCGACATGCACTTTATTCCCGACCATTTCGGATGGATAGCGCTTTTAGGAGTCGTGTGCGGTTTTTATTCGATCTATTATTCCTATACGCTATCTCTTGCCTCGCGGTTTTTCAGAATGCTCGGGAATGTATGGCTCAGGGGAGCGCTTTGCGGTCTGGGGCTCGGAATTGTGGTCATGTTGTTGCCGGCAATGTTCGGTGAGGGATACGATGTGGTCTCTGACATTGTCAACGGGATGTATTACAGACTTGTTGAATACGGTCTGTTTTTCAAAGATCTGCCTCAACTCCCGCTGTTGCTCGGAATCATAACGGCGATGCTGCTGCTGAAAGGAGCTGTGGTCGGTGCCGTGAACAGCGGCGGTGGGGTTGCCGGAGAATTCGTGCCTACGATTTTTGCAGGATGTCTTTTAGGTTTTATGTTCGCATCCATAGGCAACATTTACGATGTCGGTCTTCCGATAGAGAATTTCGCACTGATCGGCACAGCGGCGGTAATGGCAGGCACTGTCAAGGCTCCGCTTATGGCTATTTTCATAGCTGCCGAGGTTTCCGACCGCTATGGGTTCATACTCGGTTTTATGCTTGCCGCCGGAATCTCCTATGGAATAGTAATGGTTCATTCGCTTCTCATTTCAACCCGAAAAGCGCGTGCGACAAGGCGCGTGTGACGCGGTGCGTAAGGTCAGTCCGCTCTCAGGTAATACGCAATGACGTCGAATTTCACGTCAAAGGGGTTTCCTTTTCTTTTCGAAGGATTGCTTTTATAGTAATAGAAGCTCTTCTGCGTGTCCCAGCTCTGTATATCCGCTTTTCGTGTCTCCCCGGCAGGGATGCTGCATGTGAGTTTAAGGAAACGTTTGTGCAGCTGGCGTCTGTCGGGGGTAATGTATTCGATATACAGCGAGACTCCTGTGAGTTCCCTATCTGTCTTGTTGATTATGAAGAAGCTCTCTTTCGAGTTGTTCTGGTTCTTGTCGAAGCCTGTGAATACAATCTGGTTCAACGTGTATCCGCTGTTGCATGCCGGACATTGCGACGCAACCATAAAGCTGCCGGCAACCATCTCCTGTGCGGCGGTGTCCGGTATGGACTCAATCGCACTTACAGCCTCTGTATGCCGGGTTGCGGATGTGTCTTTTAGCTTGTATCCCTTTTTTCGTGCTGATATTCCTGCGGGAACGGACAATAGTATCACCGTCAGAATCGCGATAACTGGATGGCTTGAAATCTTGATCTTCATAAGTATACGGGTTTTGAAGGCTCTTTGCGGGGATATATTCTCACGAGACCATGGGGAAGTGCGGCTGCAGGGTTGTCAACGGCGATTTTCAGGGAACGCCAGAATTTAGGAAGAAACCACATCGTGCGCACGGATATTTTGAGTTTCACCGGATGTGTAAGTATCGCATCATCT
>CAMWMW010000332.1 GCA_947175455.1 uncultured Porphyromonadaceae bacterium
TCCTTCACCTGCTTCTGAACGTCTTCGGAATTGATTTCCGGTTTTACGGGACGTTTGTCGCGTTTGCGTTTGTTTTCGCCTCTTCCGCCACCCTGCTGGGAATTGCCCTGACGGTCGTTGCCTTTGTTTTCTTTTTTGCGGTTTTCAGAGCCGAAGCCGGGCTGTGACACAGCCTTCTCGATGTCTACCTTCTCCTTGCCGATGCGCTTGCGCTTTTTCTGAGAGCCGTCGCCGCCATGGGCGCGGGCTGCCTCGGCGCGGCGTTCGCTGCGGCTTTTCTTGCGCGGACGCGTTGACTGGTTGATTGCAGACAGGTCAATCTTTCCGACAACTTTCAGCTCCGGACCGGCAGGCGTGGGAGCATAGCGGAATACGCCTCCATTGTCTTCTTTAGGTGTTTCTGCTTTTGCCGGTTCCGCTTTGGGAGCCTCTTTTGCCGGTTCTTTCACTGCATTATCCTGTTTGGGAGCCTCTGCTTTGACCGTGTCGTGTTTAGCGGCGGGCGCTGCTTTCGACTCTGTCTTGGGCTCCGGTTTTACTTGCTGTCCGGTTTCCTGAACCGGTCTGGGCTGGGGCTTGGGCTGATTCTGGGGCTGAGGTTTCGTCTCGACCTTCGTCTCGGGCGTGGCTTCCGGCTTCGGTTCGGGTTTAGGTTCGGGTCTGGCGGCTACGGGCTGCTGCGGTTTTGTCTCCGCTTTCGGCTCCGGTCCGTTTTCGGCTGCATGTTTCGCTTCAGCGGTAGCAGTCTGCTTGGGAGCGTCAAGGTCGATTTTGCCCAGAATGCGGGGACCGCCTGCGTTGGGAACGGTGGTCTTTATCTCGTCTGTGCGCGGACGCTCTTTAGAAGACAGCTTTTCCTTACGTTCCTGTTTTTTAGCGGCGGCAAAGTCATCTGATTTCTCCTTTATGCCCTTGTCTTTGCTGAATTCCTTGGTGAGGATATCAACCGCATCTTCGTCGATACGGGTGTTGGGACCGGGATTTTCTTCGATCTCGACATTGTTTTTGCGCAGGAATTCCACAGCAGTGTTGATTCCTACATTTAAGTCTTTTGCTACTTTGCTGATCTTTATGCGCATATGTAATTTTTGTGATTGCTATTAAAATGTGAAGCGGAGGCGGCGCCTTCTGCTTCCCGTGAGAGGAGAGGGCGGCGTCGGCGTGCGGTTGCCGGAATCAGTCTTCAAACTCGGCGCGGAGCACATCGAGAACGTGCTGGAGCGTGGAGTCTTCAAGATCCGCCTGGTCAAGCACATGTTGCGGAGCGTTGAGAACCGCTTTTGCTGTGCCGAGACCAAGGTCTTTCAGCGCCTCGATTACCCAATCGTCGATCTCATCGCTGAATTCGTCAAGGTAGATGTCTTCCTCGCCGGGCTCGATGTCGCGGTATACGTCGATCGAATATCCGGTAAGCATGGATGCAAGGCGGATGTTCATACCACCTTTTCCGATGGCGAGGCTGACCTCGTCGGGATGAAGGAATACCTCTGCCTTGCGGTCTTCTTCGTTAAGGCGGATCGAGGAAATCTTGGCGGGACTGAGCGCGCGCTGTATGTAGAGCTGGGGATTGGCTGTGAATGAGATCACATCGATGTTCTCGTTGCGGAGCTCGCGCACGATGCCGTGGATGCGGCTTCCCTTGATGCCGACGCAGGCTCCGACAGGGTCGATGCGGTCGTCGTAGCTTTCAACGGCTATCTTGGCGCGCTCGCCGGGAATGCGTGCCACATCCTTGATTGTGATGAGTCCGTCGTGGATCTCGGGAACTTCCTGCTCGAAAAGACGGCGGAGGAAGCGGGGATCTGTACGGCTTACTATGATCTTGGGATTATTGTTGGGGTTGTCGACTCTCTTTACGATTGCGCGGACCATGTCGCCTTTGTGGAAGAAATCTCCGGGAATCTGTTCTTCCTTGGGCATGATCAGCTCGTGCTGCTCTTCATCGAGAAGAAGCATCTCGCGTTTCCAGATCTGATGCACCTCGCCGGTGATTACCTCACCCTCGATCTCCTTGAATTTTGTATAGATCGCGTCTTTCTGCAGGTCGAGAATCTTTGACTGAAGAGTCTGGCGCAGGTTGAGGATGGCGCGGCGACCGAATTTCTCGAAGAAAATCTGTTTGGTCACGTCTTCGCCGATCTCGCATTCGGGGTCGATTTCCCTTGCATCGCTCAGACCGATCTGCATGTCTTTGTTCTCGACTTCACCGTCGGGAACAACCTCAAGGTTCTGGTAGATCTCGCAGTCGCCTTTGTCGGGGTTCATGATGACGTCGAAATTCTCGTCTGATCCAAACATCTTTGCCAGTACGTTGCGGAATGATTCCTCAAGCACCGATATCATGGTGGTCTTGTCAATGTTCTTGAGTTCCTTGAACTCCGCGAACCTGTCGACCATATTCACTGTCTCTGCTTTCTTTGCCATAAGACTAATCTATATTGTGTATTTTTATTAACATGTATAATCGGAACGCGTTCCTCAGAACCTGAAGACATACTTCACGGAATTGACCGCGTCATATCCGAAGTCGAACTGTTTCGTAACCTCTACCGGGCGTTTCGCTCCTTCAGGTTTCTCTTTGACGGTGGATACTATAGCAAAACCATCTTCTCCTGCCTCGGCGAGAATGCCGGTGTATTTCTTGCCGTCGCGAGCAAGAACCTCAACCTCGTTGCCAAGATTCTTTTCGTATTGTTTCCTGACGCGGAAGGGGGATGTGAGTCCTGCCGAGCCTACTTCAAGCTCGTAGTCTTCCGGCTCGCGGGGAAACTGCTCTTCGATGCGGCGGGTGAGGGATACACAGAAATCAATGTCGACGCTTTCAAAAGAGTCGATGTCTATCT
>CAMWMW010000333.1 GCA_947175455.1 uncultured Porphyromonadaceae bacterium
CGTCTTGAGAAAGGGGAGGAGCAGCGTCAGCTTTCCAAAGAGTTTGTTCGCCAGGGGCTGATTTCAAACGTCTTCATGGGTAAAGCGGGTCAGCAGGTGCCGGAGATGACTCCCGCGTATTGCGAAGAGGTCAGCAAACGCTACATAGAGCTTTACGAGCATATAACGGGTAAGAAATTCGAGCCTGTAACATCCGGAGGCTCGCTTTCGGACCGCATATATAACAATGTCAGCGAATGTCTGTCTCATATGTCGTAAGTCATGGTAAAGCATATAGTGACATTCAGATTCTCCGGTACGGCAGATGAGCGTAAAGCGGCATGTCGCCGTTTTGCAGATGCACTGCTTGCACTGCCTGCCCAGATAGACTGCCTTGAGAGCATGGAGGTAGGAATAAACGAGAATCCTGCGGAGACCTGGGATCTTGCACTGACAGCGATAGTGCCGACAATGGCGGACGTAGAGGTCTATGCCAAGCATCCCGCACATGTGGCAGCGGCATCGCTTGTCAAGCCTCAGATTGAATCGCGTGCCTGCGTTGACTATACATTCTGATTGAAATATAATCGGACTACAAAAAAATGAGCCGGAATCCGCATCGCGCGGATTCCGGCTTTCGTCTGATGTCAGGTTTTGTATTCGTTCTGATCTAAGTCTTCAGGTTTTGGGAAGTCAGACTTAGAGCCTTTTTCCTTATTATTAATATTATTCCTTGTGCAAGGTGTTGGGGTTGAATTCGCGGGTATAAGTGAGGGTCATCTCGTCTGGGTTGATTGCTATTCCCCCTTTTTCTTCGATGGTCTTCAGCCATTTGGCGCGAAGGTCGGCAATCATTTTCTGTGCTTTCTTCGGCTGGTCCGCCATCATCTTTTTTATCACGCGTGATTCGAGAGCTATCTTGTAACATGCCACCCGGATGAATTTCCAGTTCTGATCCGTCAGATTGTATTTTTTCTGAAGACCGTTGGCTATGGCGTTCCCTTCGGCATCAGCCTCTTTGTCAAAGACACCACGGTAATATTGCCTCAGCTGTTCATCGGAAAGTATGGATGAAAGTGTGTTTTCTCTCATTTTAGAGAGCTGGTTACGCCCTTTGACTGTCAATACACCTTCGTTTTCCTTTACTATATCCACAAATTTAGCATTTTCTTTCTCGATTGCCTTGGCGAGTTTTATCTGTTGTTCTGCCGACAGTTTGGCGAGACCGCTCACTTCAAACACATCCCGTTGTGTTGACGGAGAGAATCTTGCAAGAGCTTCTGTGTCGAGAGTCTGGGCAAAAACAGGGGACGCGATGAGGATGCCGAGTGTCGAAATAATTGTTTTAAGTTTCGCCATGGTTAAAAATGATGTTAAATTTGTTTTATTTTGAAGAAAAAATGTATCTTTGTGCAAAATTAGCAAAAACTTTAAAACTTACTCATGATTTACGGAAAAAAAATGAATTTTTTGTTGTGTGGAGTGAACGCACTTGCTCTGACACCAGCCGTGGCATCAGCCAAGCCGGCGGAAAACAAAAATGCCGACAATCGTCCGAATGTGCTTCTCATAGCGATCGATGACATGAAACCCTGGATCGGGCCCTATGGCGACACTCTTGCAAAAACACCATCGATGGATCGTCTCGCCTCCCGGGGCACAACTTTCAGCAACGCGTATTGCCAGGTGGCGTTGAGCGGACCTACCCGCAGTTCGCTGATGACCGGGCTGAATCCCGACCATACCGGGGTATGGTGGCTGATGGGTTCTTTCAGAAAAAACAATCCTGACATCGTGACTATGCCTCAGGCATTGAAGGAAAACGGTTATGAGACCGTAGGCGTGGGTAAGGTCTATCATCCTCTCAGAGACAAAGCGGTGAAGGACGACCCTATTTCATGGAGTCTTCCGTATGTCAAGACCCCTGGCGCCACCTATGCGCTTGCCAACGGACGTGTCGCCACGGAATGCGCCGATGTTCCCGACAACGGTTATGTCGACGGTATAATAGCGGAAGAAGCGGTCAAGACGCTGCACAAGCTGAAAGACAGCGACAAACCTTTTTTCCTTGGAGTCGGTTTCAAAAAACCGCATCTGCCGTTTTGCGCTCCCAAGAAATACTGGGATATGTATGAGCGCGATGAGATGCCTGTGGCTAAATTCCAGGACATGGCGAGCGATGATGTGGAATATGCCTACCACAACTCGCTTGAGGTCAAAGGGTATTCCGATATCCCTCCCTTCGAGAGTTACATAGATACAAAGCATCTTGACGAGGAAACTCAGAAAAGACTGCTCCACGCATATTACGCGTGCATTTCATATACCGACGCGCAGGTAGGCAAAGTGCTTGACGCGCTTGAGAAAGAGGGTCTCGCCGACAATACGGTTGTGATTCTTTACGGCGACCATGGCTATCATCTCGGCGACCACGGTCTTTGGAACAAAATGACGAATTTCGAGAATGCCACGCGTGTGCCGCTGATTGTGTCTGCACCGGGAATGAAAAAGGGTGTCAGGTCGGCTTCTATGGTCGAGTTCCTTGATATTTTCCCGACAGTCTGCGAATTGACCAAGACAAAACATCCGCAGCAGCTTGACGGCAAGAGTCTTGTGCCGGTACTGAAAAATCCCAAGGCAAAAATCAAGGATTACGCCATGAGCCAATATAGCCGCACCACTACGGAGAATTATACAATCTCAAGCGACACGGATCTCAAAGGTAAGGCAAAGGAACTCGAAGACGACATACACGGATATGCCATCCGCGATCCCCGCTATCGTCTGGTTGAATGGACCAAAGGGTTCAAGACCTACCAGCCGTTTGATGAAAACAAGGTGATCGGCTATCAGCTTTT
>CAMWMW010000334.1 GCA_947175455.1 uncultured Porphyromonadaceae bacterium
TTTTACATTCACCTCATCCAGCACTATACCCTTGATTCTTTCAACAGCATCTCTTTGAGAGGCATCAGTGACAGGAATCAACAGTGTCTGAAGAGGCTGTCGAACTTTCAGATTCACTTTTCTTCTCAATGCGAGCACATTGGAAGTAACGACCTGTGCCAGACTCATTCTTTCTTCAAGAGCCTTGTCTATTGCGGAAGTGTCGGCTACGGGGAAGTCTGACAGGTGCACGGAGGCATAACCGCCGTTTTCCAACGATGGAGCAATCAAATCAGCATACAGACGGTCTGCATAAAACGGAGCATACGGAGCCATCAGCTGTGCCACAGTCTTAAGACATGCATATAGCGTCTGATACGCAGACAATTTGTCATTGTCCATCTCTCCTGCCCAGAAACGCTTACGGTTAAGACGCACATACCAGTTGGAAAGATTATCATTTACAAATGTGTCTATGGCTCGCGCCGCACGAGTCGGTTCGTAATCATCAAGAGCGGTCTCCACTTCGCCAACAAGACTGTTGAGCAATGAAAGAATCCACCTGTCGATTTCAGGACGGTCAGAGAGTTTTACCTGTGGCTCTGTGCCTGTGAATCCATCCACATTGGCATAGAGTGCAAAAAATTTGTAGGTATTGTACAGTGTGGAGAAAAGCTTTCGGCTTACTTCCGCCACACCCTCTTCGTCATACTTAAGATTATCCCATGGCTGCGAATTTGAAATCATGTACCATCTTACAGGGTCGCTTCCGAATTTTTCGATATTTCCGAAGGGATCAATGGCATTTCCGAGTCGTTTCGACATTTTGTTCCCGTTTTTGTCAAGAACAAGACCGTTGGAGATAACAGCCTTATATGCGACAGAGTCGAAAACCATTCCGGCAATCGCATGCAAGGTAAAGAACCATCCGCGAGTCTGATCCACGCCTTCGGCAATGAAATCCGCAGGATAGACTTCGTGCGAATCGAGCAACTCTTTGTTTTCAAATGGATAATGAATCTGAGCGTAAGGCATAGCACCTGAATCGAACCACACGTCAATCAGGTCTGTCTCGCGCTTCATCGGCTTACCACTTTCAGAAACAAGAACAATATCATCTACATATGGACGGTGAATATCTATTTTATCGTAGTTGTCACCTGTGTATTCTCCCGGTTTGAATCCTTTTGCGGTGAAAGGATTTTCAGTCATGAAACCGGCTGCCACAGAGCGGTCTATAAGTTCGCACAACTCTTCATATGAACCGACACACACCTCTTCTTTACCATCATCGGTTCTCCATATCGGAAGAGGAGTGCCCCAATAACGAGAGCGAGAAAGATTCCAGTCCTGTACGTTTTCAAGCCATTTGCCGAAACGGCCTGTACCTGTTGACGCTGGTTTCCATTTGATTGTCTCGTTGAGTTCTATCAACCGCTCCCTTGCCTGCGGAGTCCTGATAAACCAGCTGTCGAGTGGATAATATATCACGGGCTTGTCAGTGCGCCAGCAATGAGGATAATTGTGAACGTGTTTCTCCGTTCTGAAAGCCTCTCCTGCCTGTTTCATCTCCATGCAGAGACGCACATTGAGATCCTCTTCCCTGGCAGCGGCAGCCTCGTCATATTTACCATTTTGTGTGAAACGCGGATCATAGGCGTTCTTCACATATTCGCCGGCATGATTTCCATATTTATCTACGTCTACACATTTCTCAACGAATTCAGGCGCAAGATCCTCTATAAGATAAAATTTACCCTGAAGATCCACCATGGGGCGTGTCTCGCCACGACGGTTTATCATGAACAACGGGGGGATATTCGCAGCCTTGGCTACTTTTGCGTCATCAGCACCGAATGTCGGAGCGATATGAACGATACCGGTACCATCGTCTGTTGTGACATAATCTCCGCCAATGACACGGAACGCACATTCTGCCATCTCCACAAACCGATCGTTGCCGACTGTGAAAACGTTACCGGGATTAGCCTCTGCAAATTCCGTAACATATGCCGCGCTATATTCATTGAGCTTTTCTACAGGTTTGACCCACGGCATTAGCTGCTGGTAATGCATGCCGATGAGATCTTCACCGGAGAATCTGCCGACAATACGGTATGGCAATACCTTGTCGCCCTGTTTATATTCCTCAATAGAAAGTGTCTCCCCATCTTTCTTGAAATAAGAGCCGACGAGATCGGCAGCCATCACAACAGTGATTTTTTCTGCGGTATAAGGGTTGTAGGTTCTTATCGCAACATACTCGAATTTAGGTCCGACACATAATGCCGTGTTGGAAGGAAGTGTCCACGGAGTTGTTGTCCATGCAAGAAAACACGGACGCCCCCACCCTGTCATTTCCGGTTTAGGATCCTTGATCGCAAAGAGAGCCGTGGCTGTGAGATCTTTGACATCACGATAGCAACCTGGCTGGTTCAGCTCATGCGAGCTGAGTCCTGTGCCGGCACCGGGAGAATATGGCTGGATTGTATATCCTTTGTAGAGATAACCTTTGTTATAAAGTTCTTTCAGCAGCCACCAGACAGACTCGATATATCTGTTGTCGTAGGTGATATATGGATTATCAAGGTCAACCCAATATCCCATCTTATGGGTAAGATCTGTCCACTCTTTTGTATATTTCATAACCTCCCTGCGACAGGCGGCATTATATTCATCCACAGATATTTTAGTGCCGATGTCTTCCTTGGTGATTCCGAGTGTTTTTTCAACACCGAGTTCCACAGGTAGCCCATGAGTATCCCATCCGGCTTTGCGCTTCACATGGAAGCCTTTCATTGTCTTATAGCGGCAAATTATGTCTTTAATAGTACGCGCCATGACGTGATGGATGCCG
>CAMWMW010000335.1 GCA_947175455.1 uncultured Porphyromonadaceae bacterium
CCTCCCCCTGGGTCGGGACCTATGCCGCCCATATCGGCAGCTATGCCGATACTCACGAGGGAGAATACAACTGGATAAAAGAGGGTAAGACAAACGAGAACTACCGTTTCACACTCCCCGAATGAAATTATATGAAATATCGCAAACAGGTGCGTTACCACTCCCCGTATTCCTTTGTGGCAAACGATGCGAGACAATGGGCAGAGTGGGAGGTGGATTATCTCAAATACGACTGGAAGCCGAATGATGTGGCACATATCGTAGAGATGCATGACGCGTTGCGCGCCACAGACCGCGACATCGTCTACAGCCTTTCCAACAACGCTCCTCTCTGCGATGCCCCGGCGCTTGCGAAATATTCCGACTGCTGGCGCACCACGGGTGACATACGCGACACATGGGAGAACTTCAGCAAAATCGGCTTCAACCAGAGCCGCTGGGCTCCCTGGAGCGGTCCGGGCCACTGGCCTGACGCCGACATGCTTGTGGTGGGTCTTGTGGGGTGGGGTCCTAAGCTCCACTATACAAAGCTTACTCCCGACGAGCAATATACGCATATGACCCTGTGGAGCCTGTTTGCATCACCTCTGCTGATAGGGTGCGATCTGGCGCGTCTCGATGAATTCACACTCTCGCTGCTGACCAACGACGAGGTGATAGACGTGAATCAGGATCCGCTCGGAGTGCATGGAGCGCCGATTTTGGATACAGCCGAGGAGGCTGTATATGTGAAACAGCTCGAAGACGGCTCTATGGCTGTGGGGCTTTTCAACAAGACGCTTGAACCGCGCGACATCACTGTCAACATGCGTCAACTCGGTTTTTATGTCAAGAAAACCGTCCGTGACCTGTGGCGGCAGAAAGATGTGGCGGAGACTGATGACACGCATACCGTGACAGTCAATCCCCACGGAGCCGCCATGCTGCGCATCTACTGACATACAGACATCTGCTGACAATCTATTTGGCGGTTAATCGGATTCTTATTAAATTTGCCGCCAAATAGATTTATTATGAAAATATTCGAAAGACTTGTATATTGCGTCGCTGTGGTGACGCTGGTGGTTACAGCGGGATGCTCTTCCGGCAGACAGGGAGACATCAACGGGCTTTTGCAGACAGTGCCGGCTGATGCGTCGGCTGTCGTGGTGATGAATATGCATGCGATGCTCGAAAAAGCCGGATGCAAGGTCAACGGATCCGAGGTCGAGCCCGGAAAGGAACTCGCCGCAGTTCTTGAAACCACAAAGAATCAGGAATTGAGAAAATTTATTGCCGGACTGCGGGATGGTGGCATAGACCCTTCCGCAGCCGTGCTTTTTATAGAGGGATACAATGTGTATCTCACCGGATTTGTGTCTGATTCATCGAAATTCAAGGAGTATGTGGAGAAGGACTCGGACAGCAGGTTCGTAAAAGATGGTGACGCCGAGGTATGTGGCAACACAGTGCTTACGCCCGACCGGTTCTGGATCTGCATGAGCTCACGTAATACTGTAAATGCGGAAGACATAAGGCGTTTCGTGTCGCTCAGCCCAAAGCAAAGCATACTTTCGAACGAAGTGGCTTCCGGACTCGTTGATATAAGCCACGATGTGGAGGGATGGGGTGACATCAAGGGGTGTCTCAACTCTCTCGGTCTCGATTTCACAACCCGCGCCACAGCCACTATGGCGATAGAGGCGATGTTTGTTGATGCTGTGGAATTCAGCTGGAATCTTGATTTCCAGAAAGGGAAGATTGTGGCGGAAATGGATGTGATAAACTCGAAAGGGGGGATTGCGAAGTTTAATTTCCCAGCCGCCCGGATAGACGCCGCTGCAATAACTGAAACCGGAGGAACCGCCGATGCCTTTGTCGCTCTTGCCGTAAACCCTGACATGGTGAAGAAACTCAAGGAGGAGACCGGAGGCAAAGGTATGTCAATGATCGGGATTCTCGCCGGAATGATTCAAAGTGTAGATGGAACATGCGTGGCGGCAGTCTCTGAATCGGGAAATGTGCGAGGCGTAATTTCCACGACAGGCCACGGCACCGCCGATCTTTCAAACATGCTCGGACAGTTCGGTTTCGATGTTGTGAAAGAAGGTCGTCTGCTGCGTGTCGGCAAAGGTTCGGTGGAAGGTGCCGTCTCGGCAGCCGATGCCGCCGGGGAGCTGAAAGGATCACTCGCCGGATTTGTGCTTGGCGGAGGGAAAAAAAGGTATTCGACAGATGCCGTTTCATCTGTATCCGTTAATTTCAAACCGGAGAAAGGCGGTCTCAAGGCGATTGTGAAGGTCAATGGCAAGGACTCGAAGAAGAATATTCTGCAGTCGATTCTTGAAAGTCATGATTAAGGAGATACGGTTTGAAGGGATGCTTCCGGAGGTGTTCCGGAATGAACGCATTCCGGAATCAGATGTCTGGAAGACCAGTCTTGTGCTGGAACGAGGAGAGCATTATCTGATAGAGGCGGCAAGCGGAGGCGGCAAATCGTCCATGTGCTCGTATATTTACGGTTCGAGAGATGATTACATGGGCAAACTCCTGTTTGACAACAGAGACACCCGTGGATTCACAATCTCGGACTGGCAGGAGACAAGGCGCCGCAACATCGCGTATCTTCCGCAGGAACTTGACCTGTTTCCCGAACTTACAGCCTGGGAAAATATCCAGCTCAAGAACAAGCTTACATCTCATCTCAGCGATGCCGAGATAGAAAATTGTCTTGAGGAGCTGGGAATCGCGTCGCGTCGTGATTACCCGGCGGGACGGATGTCGATAGGTCAGCAGCAGCGTGTGGCGATAATCCGCAGCATCTGCCAGCCTTTTGATTTTATTCTGCTTGAC
>CAMWMW010000336.1 GCA_947175455.1 uncultured Porphyromonadaceae bacterium
GCGATGCATTGTCCCAGACTATTACCTCACACTTGTCAAGATCTTCTTTACGTGTAACACCATACAATGTTTCCAGTGTCTCTTTTACATACTGGGGAGCATTGTGGGTCAACATTATAATGCTGATTTCACTCATGGATGCCTAAATACTGTTTTTTTAATTAAATTTCTTTCTGCCTTGTTTATTCCTATGAAATATATGACACCTGCCGCCCACAACAAATCCACAACAAATGATATAAACCAACTTGTCTCTATATTGCGTAAGAGCAGATATGGAACGGATACGGCTATGATTCCTATCAATATCATTTTTGGAATAAGCTTCAAAAACCTGGATACAATCGGTCCACTTACATTTCGCCCTATGGTGATGACTCGTATAGCAAGCGATATCACAGAAACCAGAAGGCGCACTATTATTACTGAAGGAGCATCAAATCCAATCTTAAGAGCCAGATAAGATAATGGCAAGACCATTAATATACATACAGACACAGCAATCTGATACCCTCTTATCTTACCGGTTGCGTATATACCCATGTTAATTGCAGACGACACCACATCAATAATCATATAAGCAAGTGTAAGCTGACAGAAAACAGTAAGATATTCGGGAATCTGTCCCAGCCAGAATCTCAATATCGACTCCATATTAAATATCAGAGGAACAGATGCCAACATCATAAGACAATATGATATCCTGCAACAATTTATAATCAATGATATGAACCGGGATTCATCGTTGCCTGCATATGATTTTACTATCTGCGGATTAAATGCCGTCTGAAAATTTCCTATAAACTGGTTGACGGCATTTCCAACCTGCGTGGCGATACCCACTGTCGCATTTATGACCACACCGAAAAAAACATTCAGCACCATGCTTACGCCTTGATTCGCTGTCATTACAGAAAAGGCTCCCATCAGACTCCACCCGAAAAAAGATGTCATGGATTTCATTGTTTTCTTCTCGACCTTAAAGTTTATTTTTGTTTGAGAAGGAAACTTGTTTCTACAGTATAGCCTATAAATAAGCATTATGAGAAAATTGACAAACAGAGTAAGCACGGCATATACTGCCAGATGGGGTAATCTCTTGAATACAAGAAGGAGATATACTATCCCAAGTTTTAAAACCACATCAGCAATACTCATGTATGCATAGAAATCCATTTTTTCGTTTGCGATGATAGTGGCATCATAGGGCATCCTTATCAAAGTAAAGATAAATGATGCTATGGAAAGCTGAAAGACAATATTTGCTATTCCGATGCTGCTTTCCGGAATATGCAGTTTGTTGTTAAGGAACCATAATCCGGCAGTTTCAAGAACAATCACAATAAAGCCGGCAAAAAACAAATAAAGAAGTATACTCTGCGAGAACACAGTTCTGACAGCCTCAAAATCTTTTTTTCCAAGCTCAAAACTTATGAAGCGTTGTGTCGCTATAGTCAACGGGCCGGTAATGAATGAGATAGATACTACTACTGACGCCACAAGATTCCATATGCCGAAATCCGTAACACCCAGAATATTCAGAATTACTCTTGATGTATATAGCTGTACCAGCATGGTCATTGCCATGCGGATATACAGCATAAGTGTATTTTTTGCTATACGACTGTTATTCTCCGATATTTCTGACATGTCTGATATTTCTCAGAACTGAACTCCTTAAAGCTGAATTCAACCGGCAGGCGAAGTCTCGGCGTGCGATAGGGTCTCGCATAGACTCAACGTATATATTCCTTACAGTCATTAGAATCGGGCATTTAGAATACGGTGTTGTACCATTCGTATTCTTCCCTGAGCTGGTTCAGGGATTTAGACTCTGTCTCAGGCTTGCATCCAAGCAATTCCATTCCTTCGGCGAAAATATTTCTGTCTTTTTTCAGAACTGCTTCCGTAAGCATGACAAAAGCTTTTATCTCGGGAGAGGTTATGGAAGCCGAGCGTCTGTCATATTGCGATTTAGACTTTATCATACCTTCCACGTCTCCTAAAATCCGGCACACAGCGGTCAATATCGCGAATAACTTTGCCTCGATCTTGAAATTACCGAAAGATGCCTGATGCATGCGCCGGTAAAAAAGAGTCATTGGAGCAATCTCCTTATAGGAAAGTTCTTCTCCTGAAAAATATTTTCTGAGTGCGGCATATAACTTTGGCACAAAAGCATCTATCTGATCGTAGCCCCGGCGCGACTTCTTTGAAAATTCGAGCACACGCACATACCTTGCATTGATATCATAGGCTACTGTGCCGAGATTTTGCGTAACCTGCAAAACTATATTGCCCTTTACACTCTTCTGTTTCGGTATGAAATATCCCACGAGTCCCGGAAAGGCACCCTCTATGATTTCCACCTTGTCTCCCGCCTCAAGGTCGACATATTCGAGCGGTAAAATAGGGAGATTGTTTTTATACGCACGCGCTATCATCTTGAAATCTTCCATTTGACGGTCCGAAACTATGGCGTATCTCTCTTTGCCGCCATGATTTATCACAAACGAAAAACCGTTTGGAAGAGCGCATAATCTCTTTATGTCTTCAAAGACACCGCGCACAAAAACATAATGAAAAACGAAAGGTTTTTCAGTCTGAACCATATTGTTTCCGTTAGCAGTTACAGAAACTATTGTCGGTGCGAAGAGTTCAAGAGTAGTGTTTTCTCTGGAATTGAATGCATCTACCACACGCTTGGCTGTCGCAGCCTGACGCATAGCCGGAGTTCCGATATGGTTTAGTATGAACCATTGCGGGGAATCCATTAAGCAATACTTAAAATTAAGGATGTTCTTTTACATGGTCTGATAAAATA
>CAMWMW010000337.1 GCA_947175455.1 uncultured Porphyromonadaceae bacterium
AATAAATATATAACTGATTGGCTATCAATGAAATACCCCCCCCCCCGAATGCTCTGCGAGCACGGGAGGGTGTGATTCCGAGTGCAAAGATAAGGAATATTTGCCGTTCGGCAAAATCGGTTTTACGCCTATTGGGGAAAACGTAGTATTTATAAGAGTGAAATTATAGGAAAACGTAGTAAAACTTGTAATAAAATTCATGGAAAAGGTTGTTTTTAAAATATTAATTCGTAATTTTGCATAAACAAAGGCTTACTTATGTTATACAGAAAAATTACCAAACGCATCGAACAATACTTATCATCCGGTTCCAACAGAATGTTGATGATTGACGGAGCCCGTCAGATTGGCAAATCATATATAATCCGTCATGCAGGTGAGAAACTGTTTCCCAATTTCATTGAAATAAACATGGAGGAAGACAAGCTTGGCGAGCGTATTTTTGCAAATGCAAGAACAACCAAGGATTTCTATATGTCTTTGAGTCTGATAGCGGGAGACAAAATGAAGGAACGGGAGAACACATTGGTGTTTATTGATGAGATACAGGCTTATGACCATCTTCTGACACTTGTTAAATTCCTCATGCAAGAGAACAGGTTTACCTACATCGCAAGCGGCTCATTATTGGGCATTACGCTGAAGAACACTCAATCGGTACCTATGGGAAGTCTTGATGTGGCACACATGTACCCGATGGATTTTGAGGAATTTCTTATTGCCAACAATGTCGGAGAGGCGGTCATAGAAACAATGAGAGAGAGTTTCAGGAACCATGAGGGGTTATCCGACACCCTGCATGACAAAATTATGGATCTGTTCAAAAAATATCTTATCACGGGTGGTCTTCCAAAGGCTGTCGAGACTTTTGTAGAGAGCCGGAATATCATGGAAATAAGGTCAATCCAGAATGAAGTACACGATTTATATGAAGTTGACTGTACCAAATACGAGGAAGAACACAATCGCAGGCTGAAGATACGGCGCATCTACGGGATGGTGCCTTCAATTCTTGAAAATAAAAAGAAAAGGGTTGTTTTCAAGGATATAGAGAATAAAAGCTGGAAAAAGGGGGACAGCTATCTGGAAGAATTTGACTATCTTGTTTCGGCAGGAGTCACGCTTGAGGCAAGGGCAATCAGCAAGTCGTCATATCCATTGGTCGAGAACAGCGGCAAGAATCTGCTGAAACTTTATCTTAACGATGCCGGCATCCTGTCATCGATTTATTATCGGAACAATATCAAGGCAATAATGGAAGACATAAGAAGCATCAATCTTGGTTCAGTTTATGAAACCGTTGTTGCGCAGGAGCTGAAGGCACATGGCTTTGACCTGTATTATTACGACAATAAGAAAAACGGTGAAGTGGATTTCCTTATAGATGATGTCGACAATCTTTCCAACATCCCTGTCGAGGTCAAATCAGGCAAGGATTACAGTGTCCACAGCGCTTTGACACGCTTTCTTTCAATGGATGAATACAACATCAGGAATGCCTATGTGCTCTCTAATGAACAAAAAGTTTATACAAGAGGCGGCATAACATATATCCCGATATATTACATCATGTTTTTTGAAAACGTGTCAAATGTTGTTGAGACATTCGCGGACTAATGCATAATTAAGGGCGCGTCAGGATGACGCGCCCTTGATGTTGCGGATTGTTCCGTCGGTTACGGTTGCACTTAGTCTGCCTTGATTAAAAAACAGACGAATCTGTCTAAGTAAGGGGCAGTGTCCATAAAAGAGCCAGTTACGGACAGGTTAGACCAATTATTCCTCATTGATAAGGAGGGCATATAAGACTTCCCGTCAGAGAGCTTTGCGCTGAATAAAAGGACAGGATTACCTATTCCAAGCTGTGAACCATCCATTGCGGCCTTTGTTCTGAATGTCAGCTTCTCGGTACTGTCAAAGAAGCTTGTGAGTAATTCGGGGTTTATACCAAGTTCATTGGAGTCATAAGGTAACAGCTGCGGAAGATTGACCGTTCTGAGCGCTATGACATCCAGAATGTATGTATTGGAGCCAAAGTCACGAGTTATCCTGTAGATTCTTGCCTGCTCGCCGCTATAGTCAACCGGATAACTGCTCCCGTCTTCTTCTTTGAATGTTACGCCCGATATTATGTATGCGACATAACGAAGTTGGGACGGAGTATCATCATAGGAATATATCACCATGTTATCCGTTACGGTGCCATATATTGAATATTCGGCAGGCAGGGAGTATAATGACGCTACAAAGCCTTTTAAATCACCCACATTCGGAGTAGTTGACGGATTGTTGGTAAGACCATTCGTATTCACAGGTAGAAATTCAAACATTTCACCTACTGTGGGCACCCTGTATGCTTGTCCGTCAATTGTTGTGGTCCAACCTTCGTCAAACAATCCGTTTGACTCCACATCTGTATATCGCATGGCATACCCGTCTCCAACTATTGAGTTGTCAGCAAGACTTGCAAATTTGAGTTTATTGATTTCCGCCGTTTGGACAAAGTCTATCAACTCAAACGTGCTGCTGACAGGGGTTCTCGCGAACTTGTTCACCAATAGCGCGGCATTCGCCTCTGCCTGCGTGATACCGGGTTCTCCCGGCTCGGGTTTGCCGACAACCACCGGCAGGTCGATGACCTCCCACGGCTCGTCGATGATCTTGACCTCGACGTCGGCGCCGGGACGGATCGGGTCGCCATCACCCAGCACCACGCGGTAGAGGTTGTTGCGGACGATGTTGACCGGAGTCTCGTTGTCGCTCTCGTCGGTATTTGTGAACGGCACGGTAACCTTGCCGGTGATGCCGCCCTC
>CAMWMW010000338.1 GCA_947175455.1 uncultured Porphyromonadaceae bacterium
TTATAATAAGTAAATGCAGTGCTTATTTAAATTTTGAATCTTTTGGATGCTTTCAAGATTTCTCATCAGTCGCATAGCCCGCTATGCTCCTTCTTCGGAATCATGAAATCATCTCAAAATCTCCTAAAATTTAATATAAGCTAATTTCCAACACTTACTTATTGATTATTATTATTTATAAAATCATTCATATGGAAGTGACATTCAAAGGAAATCCTGTCAGACTTTCTGGCGAACTGCCCGCAAAAGGCACCAAAGCACCTGCATTCACGCTTACAGGTCAAAATCTCAATGACATTTCACTCGAAGATCTACGCGGAAAACGCGTTGTGCTGAATATCTTCCCCAGTCTTGACACCGATGTATGCGCCGCATCTGTGCGTCGTTTCAACAAAGAGGCGGCAGAGCTCCACAACACAGTTGTGCTTTGCGTCTCCGAAGACCTACCCTTTGCCGCCGCGAGGTTCTGCACCATCAACGGCATTGAGAATGTTTTCACAGCCTCCGGCTTCCGTTCCGATTTCGGTAAGGATTACGGAGTTGTCATCGAAGAGGGACCTCTCCGCGGACTTTACACACGTGCGCTGGTCGTAATAGACGAGAACGGCGACATTGCCGGAACCTCACTTTGCAAAGAGATCACCGAAGAACCCGACTATGAATTTGCCATCAGTCTTCTGAAACAGGCTTAGAGCGCTATCATGCGATTTAGAAGCAGTTTAAAAATAAAAGTTAATTTGCCCGACATACAATCACCTGATAAATATCGCGTTAATATAATGAGTCCGAGACCTCAGTGAGCTGTTAAAATTTAACAGCCGGTTTCGGGCTCATAAATTTAACCGACAAACGCGATGAAAGCCACTTCAGCCAAGAGAGCCGCAATGGTCCTGTTTTTCACGATTCTTTTTTACCGTGCCGCTTCGGCAGAAATAACCTCCCCTTTCGAAGCCATACGCTCACACAGGGAATGGATAAGCATCAACACTCCCGACCCGTCCGGTCTTGATGATGAAGAGCTGATGCTCAGAGCGATGGATATAATAGACATCCGTCTTCAGGAACCGGAGACCGAAAGGATTCTTATGGCTGCGGCGCGTAAGGTTCCGGAAGTAAAGGCTTATGTCAACTGGACTGCGACCCTTGACTGTGACACCCTCTTTCACAGAAAACGGGAAGCTCTGCTCGGCATGGCGAAATATCTTGATTCGCAGAAACCGGGGTGTTATGCTTCGAGGAAAATCAAATCCGAATGGCTCAATATAGAAAGTATGTTCCGCAATGTGCTCGCAGAATATGACTCTCTTATCCATGAGCAGGGGAAAATATGCGGCAATTCGACTGACAGCAGAGAGAAAGCATTGCTACTGTCTCTGAAAATAGCACGCTTTGACGCACGCAACACCCTCGAACATACCGACAACCCACTGTATTATCCGGAAATGTGGCGTCTCGAAGACGAAGTGCTGGCAATGTATCCGGCAAACTCAACCGATTCTTCCGCATATCGCATGCAGCTTTACACACAGCTCGCCATGCTGAAAAATCTCCCTCAGGATGACCTTAAAGTAAGACTGATGCTGCCTGACAGGAAGAATCCGTATGACAACGGCACTCTTTATGAATATACAGGCGCTTTCAAAGACTATGCCTGCAACAGCGGCTTCTATCTTGACAAGGCTTTTGAGATCAGCAAAAAGATACACGGTCCGTACCATCCGGCAACCGCCGCCTGCGCATATTTCCGCGCAGACTTCAATGTCAACAACATCACGATCGATTCCGAGACCGCAGACAACATCCGCAATCTGAATGATTTCATGTCGATGTATTATCCGCATCGTTCGAACGAAGGCAAACTGTGCCGTCTGCTGAAAGCCACGGCAGATTTCCAGTTTTCCGGAAATCCGGGACTTGGCGCGGAACGCGAGGGGATATTGGAGATCTCACGGCTTAGTTACGGCGAATCAAGCGCCTATTACCTCAACACCCTGACCCGGCTGACGAGCCTGGCGGTTGTTTCCGAACCTGATTACAAACCGTTTGTCGACTTCTTCGAATCTGAATGCAGACGGATATTTCCCGATGCGCTGCCGCAGACATTGTGGCAGATCTACAACTGCTCGGTAATCGGACACAGAGACCCGGAGTACGGCATGACAAAGATGAACCGCCTAAAAGACACTTATCTCCGTCATCACGACGGCAGCGCGCTTTCCGTAAAAGTCGGTGAAGAGCTGGCAGGATTCTTCAGCAACATGGCATACAATTTCGAGGCGGCGAAAGAGGTGCACAAGACATTGGCGGATGATACGGAAAGACTGTTTGGGAAACATTCCGCCATGCATTTCATAGCACTCAGAAACCTGTTTAACGTCTCCACGACCGGAGTCGAGAAGCTGGATACCGAACATATGTCTTCCATTATACGTTCTGCGGAAGGCAAGGATTTTCCGGCAAAGGGGATTGTTCTCAACACACTGAGGAACGCCCTCGCCGATTATCTATGGACAGCCGGGAATTATGAAAAAGCACAGACCGTCTATAAAAAGATACACTCCGGTCAACCTGCGGCAGACTGTCTGAGGGAACGTGTACGCGACGCCATATGCCGCATCCTCTCCGGGAAAGAGAAAGACTCTCTTGAAGAACTTGCGGCGGGCACACGAAAGGAAATTGACTCTGCCGACCACATCTGGCTGGCACCCGGAATCTTATCAGAACTTGCCCGATATTACGACCTTGCCGGCGAACCGGAAACCGCCGGCGGTTTTCTTGAGAAAGCCATCGAGGCGCACAACTGTCAGACC
>CAMWMW010000339.1 GCA_947175455.1 uncultured Porphyromonadaceae bacterium
GTATTATAATTTATCTATTCATAATAATGATAATTTTAATATAAATCAAATATAAATTCTAATTAAGGAATATCATGAGGAATTGAGAATTTCTTATTTAAGGTCTTCCAAAAGACAAGTCCTGATATATTAATTGGTGCTCTGTGCTTATACAAAAGGTTTTTTTCATTGGTAATCTCTCTTACGACATAAGTGGAGTTCGGTATATCTCCAGTTCCAAGTACATTAAGATTATTTATAACAGGGTCATCATAATTTTGGTAGTCAATTCTTATTATATTGTTACTTTTGCTATATGAAGTATCAATATATTTCGCTTGAAAAGCATTTATATGTACAATTGATTTTACATCAAGAGATTGCTCAAGAAAATATTTAGCCATTCCTTCGGCAAATGCTGCTCCCATGCTATGAGATACAAATTTTATGCTATTACTTTTGGATGAAATTATCTCCATAAAATTATCTTTGGCATATTTATATCCCATGTCAAATCTGTTAGAAGCAGAATTATACCAATGATAGTTTACTGGTAAAAAAACACAATCAGTATCATTGAAATACGAAGTTGCTCCGTATACAAATTCTGACTTTTTACCATTCCAATATTTTTCTCCTGCAGGAGGTGATCCCATTCCGATATATCCGTTGACAAATATAATTACTTCTCCTGTTGGGTCGGAGTAGTTTACGGGGTCGCCGGCGCAGAATGTGTAGGGGGAGACGTCAGGGGTGTGGAAGGCGCGCGGGTCGGGAGTGGTGAACATCGCCAGTGCGGGGTTGAGCCAGCGGGCGTTGAAGTCGTAGAGGTTCATTCCCGACTCGGCAGTGAACTCCTTGCCTCCGAACCACCGGCGGTTTACGTCCACCTCAGACAATGTTTCCGACGAATGCGGCATTCCGTATGGGTAAGTCTCCACAATCTGCTCCATCTGTGCCCCCGCCGTATTGTAGACTGCGAGCACTCCGCCCTGGATATCGCGTAGATATACGTGCAGCACTTTAGCACCTAACGGCATTCGCCCCACCATCGGTCAAAAGTACGCGGACACACTTTGCGCATAGACTCCTCGTCTCCGTCTTCCCATTCGAACTCGATGTCTGGTAATTCCTCCTCCGGCATCCTGTATCCATTTAAAGCACGGTAGTAATAGTCGCTGTCGTTGTTGCGTCTGTTGAGTATGTCCATCACGAGGTAATCCGCATCTTCGTCTGTGGGATCTTCATCTATTACATTTGCGAACACATCGCAGAGTGAGTCCGCATTTTTCAGGGCATTGTAGAACACGTCGCGACCTTGCGTGATAAGCCAGAAACGGAAATAGTCGAAACTGTCGTCGCTGCATCCACCGCGATAGATATATATGGCTGCCCAGAGATCCTGTCGGTATGATATTTTGCTGAAATGCTCCCACCAATACCTGAATCCGAACAGTTCGTCTTCAGAAAGGGTAGACAATGTTTCATAGATGTTGCTGGAGGATCGTGAATTTCCGATCAACTCCCAGAATCTATCCTCTGTCATCAATGTGGATGCATCTTTCTTTTCGGATTCCGGGATTTCAATTTCCGGCTCGCTGTCATAAGAAGCAGTCGGCTTGCTGTTGAAGGCAGGTTCGTATGCTTCAATTTTTTTATTGCCTTTTGTACGGCAAAAGAAATTTTTCAATCTCTGAAATGGACCGATAGGTCGGTCATTACTGTAATTTGTTTTCATAATTATAAAGTATTATTCATTTAACTGTCTTGGCTGACTATTCAGCTTTTGTTATCTTCCATGCCTTGGATTCCGTTCCGTTAGTCACCACAAGTACATACACACCTTTGGGAAGGTGACTTATATCCACTTCTGCATATCCCGTTATAGGTAGTTGACCATCCAGCACCATATATCCGGCAATGCTGTACATTGCGATCTTGTATTCACCCTGCGATGTCCGGTCTTTGGCGTTAATGTGTATCAGGTTTGAAGACTTGTCAGTGTTGATGGTTATCTCACTGTCGAGATTGTTGTCAGTCAGGAATTTCTGCATTTTCCTGTCTCGCGCGTTTACTTCCTGAATCGTGACAAGCTCCCTCCTGATGCGGTTTCCGGCATCATCATATGTGAATTGTATGTGCTTACCATATCCATAATTTACGGACAGGATCAGCAGGGTAAAGAGTATCAGATGTTTCATCAATTTCATATTTAAATTGCTTCTAATTTTTTATCTATGGTTTAAATCACTTCAATAATAACTGACAGCAGTTTTGATCATAGGTATTTTGCATTTTACCGTTTTGTGAATAAAGAGCGGAGTCTGTCGAGCCATGATTGTTTTGTTTCGTAGTGGTAATCGTCAATGCCGACTATTGTCCCGACATTGAGCTTCGCCACTTTCGGTCTTCGAGAATTCATTTCTATTGTCGCCATGAATTTCTCCCTGTCTTTGAATGGTTGGTAAATCTGCTCTCTATACTCATCTATTGATTCATCACAGTAGTGTAGATACTTGGGTGTCCAATATTTGATTTCTCGTTCAATATTTAACTCAATCTGTTCCAGTAAATCCCGTTTGTTGAAATATAAGGCTAAACCTAACTGCAATTGGAAAACATGAATCCAATCACACGGGTTATGTTTGGTTATAAACTGTCTTATTAAATGATTTTTAAATTCCATTAAATCTCTGAAGAATACCACCTCTTTCAGAATCTTACCGAATTGAATTTCCACGCGTGCCAAAGCTTCTGGAAAATAGTAATCATGTTGGTTATAGATAATTGTAAACTCATGTCTTTTCATATTTTGTAAATTGTCCCAGCAT
>CAMWMW010000340.1 GCA_947175455.1 uncultured Porphyromonadaceae bacterium
CTTTCATTCATCTCAATGGCTGGCATGTTTGTCTGTAGAAGAAAAGAAATCGAAATCCCCGAGACAGGACTTATCGCCGTTTCCACATCTCCATCGCTTGATGGCATCAAACTCACCCCCATGCAGCGACAGCTTACCCTGATGCTTCTTGATGCACCCGGCATGAAGGTGGATAAAAGAAGCTTGTGCGAATCCCTATGGGGTAATAAGAGTAATGCCGAAGAATCGCTTTACACCCTTGTCAAGCGCACAAAAAACGCACTTGCCAAGGCTAACATGGAGATTGTATGCAACAGAGGCGACTCATACGAGCTTCGGATAAATGGCTGATTTACAGCTTTGTCAGAATTTGTCAGATAAAAGTCAGACAAATTTTTAAGCCTTGTCGACACTTTTTCACTTGCTTTGCAGAAAAATTTCGCAAGGCATGGAAACTAAAATTTTAATTACAGTTCTGACCGTCTTTCTCGCCATAGAAAGCGGTTTTGCTCAGAATCAGGAACCGACGGACAGCCTCGCACACGAGCTGCAAGAGGTCATAGTTACCGCTAAACAACCGGCAACAAAATTAGTCGGTTCTACACTCGTATCAACTATACCCGGCACCAATCTTGCCGACCTTGGCACCGCTCTTGATGTGCTGGCTCAATTACCGATGATAAAGGTTCAGGACAACTCCGTCAGTGTCATCGGCAAAAGCAATATTGAGATCTATATCGACGGCAGACCCATGCGCGACGAGTCGGAGTTGCAGCAACTTCTTTCTTCCAACATGAAGAAAGTTGAATTGCTCATGGCTCCCGGAGCGGCTTACGAAAGTACCACAGGAGCGGTTCTTAAAATCACCACACGCCGCAATTTTGTCCAAGGACTCTCTTTGACAGATCAGTTCCAACTTCAACGCCGCCGCAAATGGTCGGTCATGGATTATCTCGCATTGAGTTATCGCATTGGCGACTGGGAGTTTTTCGCAAACGGTTCGATAAACCGCAATAATTCTGTATATAAAGGCACTACCATAAACACCCTTGACTACAAAGGGGAAGAAGCTGTCGTAGGTAGCAGCCAGCATAATTCTTTCCCGACGACTACAGGTGCTGTCAAAGGTGGATTTAATTATTCACGCGGTGCCCAATCGTTTGGCGCGTATTACCGTTACAATCCTGAACGTGGCGATTTTATCAACTCCGGCTCTGAATGGCTTGACAATAATCCGGCTATCGCCCGTGACATTGACAAGAGAGTCCGGGCACACAGCCACCTCGCATCGCTATATTATGAAAATACCTTTGCTGAAAAGTATCTCTTTCATTTTGACGGCGATTTCCGCAGCTCCTGCGACGCGAATAATGTAGCAACAACTTACCCCTTGTCTACAACCCATGCCGTCAACTCGACCGATAAACGCACTTCAACACTTTGGGCCGGTAGACTATATCTGAATTTCCCGCTTTGGAATGGAGAATTTACAGTCGGCACACAAGACAGTTATACTCATACTTCTCTTGACTACCGTATGCTGAACGCTGACATAAGCGAGTATATCCCATCTTCTTTAACCGACGCACAGCAGACTTCTGCCGCCCTATATGCGTCATGGTCGCGTATGTTCGGTAAATTCTCGCTTTCAGCCGGCGCGAGATACGAATATGTAGATTATGACTTCAAAGTTAATGGAGAACGTGATGACAACATCAGCCGCCGCGACCACACGGTTACACCCGACCTTTCACTCGGCTATTCGTTCAATGAAGAATCGCAGTTAAGCATCAGTTATAAAATGGCAACAGTCAAGCCTCCATACTCACAGCTGACAGGGTCGCTCAACTATACAGGCATTCATGAAATAGAAGGCGGCAATCCCGGATTACACGATGAGAAAATGCACGACATCCAACTGTTCGGTATGTGGAATGGTTTTATGCTTCAGGCTGATTACACTCGTGCGCTCGACACATACGCATTTGTCAAACAGGTTTATCCCGCCAATAATCTACAGTTGATTATGCACCCTGTAAATATCGATGTTTCGGCATTTTACATCTACCTTGTATGGAGCCGGCCCATACGCCAGTGGACTCCAAACATGACGGTCGGCATGTATCGGCAGTGGTTACAGCTTGACAATAACCGATACAATAAACCAATATACTCATACTATTTTGACAACACATTCTCATTGCCTCACGGATGGTCAGTAACCGCGAATATAAGCGGCAGTTCTCAAGGCGACATGCACACTAACCGTTTCCATGGCTCATGGTTTACTATGGACGCGTCAGTAGGCAAGACATTCCTGAATAAATCGCTTACAGTCAAACTGACCGCCACTGACATTTTCAATACTGCCAACAACGACTGGACGATGAACACTTATGGCGTTTTCGTAGATAAACGGCAGAGTTATGACCGCAGAAGCGTAACCCTGAACATAATCTACAATTTCCAGCCCCGCAAAAGCAAATATAAAGGTTCGTCAGCAGCAGAGGCAGAAATGAAACGACTCTAAGAAAACAGCAACTCATACAACATCGAGACCTCGCCAGTGATGTCGGGGTTTCTGATGAAGTGGCGGCACCTCTGCCGCTCTCATTTTCTCGTCCTCGAAAAATTTGCCGACGACATCAACTTCCACGAATCGGAATATCCGAAATTCCATCTTCATTCTCGACGAGTTTTCAAACGACCTTATGCCGAGCACCGCACCATCGTATGTGTAAATCTTATCCTTATTACATCGTATGCCGGATTAGGAGACTTAGAGGGTGTTTCATAACAAATGTTAATCCAAAGTGGTGGCATCTTTC
>CAMWMW010000341.1 GCA_947175455.1 uncultured Porphyromonadaceae bacterium
GGTGTGCGCAGCCTCAGAAAACAGCTTCCTGTGCTTGAGATGAGTTCTCGTGAAGGTGAGGATATTGTAAAGAGATTGTTCGGATGCAGATTGTTTAAAGACATAAAGACAGTATTGCACGATGCGGCGGATAACACGCGACTGACCGCGAGCCTCAACCTCAGATTACAGACATTAAAACCCTATATTCTTGCTTTCGCATCTAAAAACACGGGCAGCAAAGGAGGAGACTCCGACGGGCAGCTGAGGGATATCTGCGCAATCCTTGACCGGCTTTATATCCGCGTTGTAAGCAAAGCGTCATACAGTATAAAGGATGAGGGGCTGCCGGTAGATGAAAAGATTGAAATGGAAAATGGCGATTTGCAATATTTCGGAGGAATCCCCACTCTGTGCTCTCCGATGACCGGAGAAAACGAGGCTCTTGCAGATCCCCATTACTGCAACGGAGTTGTAGAAGCAATCGGAATTGCTCTGAAATTGAGCGGAGCCGAAAATCTGGACCGTTTTCACCGCCTCATCAAATCATCTCCTAAGGAACTGGAATATATTGCCTCCACCGAATACGATGAATCCGTATGGGAGCGTTGTCTGGAGATTGCAGGTGTTTCGGAATACGAGCTGTCGTTCTGGAGAAACGTTTTCAAAAATGCCGGTATAGCCGAAGAGTTCGATGAAGAATTACTGAAAACTCAACGCAGGGAATATATAGCGGGAAAGTTGAATATCCCGTTCGAACTGGCTGACATCAAAAGCCTGGCTCTGTATCACAAACAACAACTCAAAAAAGCGCGAAGTCTCTTCGAGTCTTCATATTTGAGGCATATTCACGACTCACTCTCAGAAAAGGGGGAGGAAGCGCAGGCAACTTACATAAACTTCAGGAATGAATTCTGCAGCGAAGAATGGATAACGGCTCTGCACAAGGAAATCGAATATCAGATCCGACCCGACTACACTGCGATAGTCAGGAAATATGTCGCAGACCGGTTCGGTTTTGAGACAGATGCAGATTCCACGTCGATAGCAGAACTTCCGCGCCGCCATGACGAATATCTGCTGGGGCATGACTTTTATGAGCTGAACCTCAGTGTAAAAGATGAAAGTCTCCTTTATTTTGACGGAAAGGAGGAACATTTCCGCAACCTGATAGATGATATTTTCACGCATTCCCGGAACAATGACAACGATGAGCTGCCTGAAAACAGCAATTCCGGTGATTCGGAAGAGCCTGATTCTGTCATTGTGGATATAATAGACACTGTCGCATATGATGATGTCCCGGACAGGAATCACAACCCTTCACACCGCTCCGGCAGCAGACAGCCTTCTGACAGAGATAAAAGACGCTCCGGCTGCAAGGCTGAGGATATGGCGCTGAAGGCTCTTAGATCATCAGGTTATGAAATCGGCATGATATACTCTGAATATCTGGCTCAGAAGGAGGGTCAATCCGGAGATGATTCGAAAGGGTATGATCTGGAATATCGACGGAAAGGAGAATCGCTCTACAGATGCCTTGAGATCAAGAACTGCTCTTCAGAATCTGAGATTATCGTGACATCCAATGAATATAATGCGTCTCAGAGCATTGAAAGCCATGACAGGTATGACATCGCTCTGGTTAGCGGCAATCACGTCATGATCTGGGAAAACGCCCTGAAAGACCCGTCGGGATATACCCTTGTCCCCGAAGGATACAGGGTGAGGTTTCAGATCAAAAATCAGACAACAGGGATTTAGAACCCGTTCCTGTCATTATGCATCGAGAACAGACCTGAATGTTGACTGCACCCCGGAATCAGTTGCCAAAAACCGTTCGGGGTGCAGTTCAAACCGATTTGAACAAAAATTATTTGTTTAACACGAATTATCATTTTATATTTGTAACAAAAACCTTGAAAATGAACAAAATTCTTGTTTCTACCGCTCTTTTATCGTTACAATTGCTGTCTTTCTCCTGCGGAAAAGACAATAACGGTTCAGAACCCGTTCCCCCGGCTCCTCCTGTTCCTGAAGAACCTAAACCTGCGGCAAAAACGGAAATCAAGATCAGTGCGTCTGTAAAAGACACTCGTGCCACCGATTTCGGATTCGAATCCGGAGACAAGATCGGAATCTATGTCGTAAACTATTCGGGAACAACTCCCGGATCCTTAAAAACATCCGGCAACCATGTAGACAACATGTTTTTCATCTATTCCGGGGAATGGACTCCCTCCTCTCCAATATATTGGCTTGACTCTACCACTCACACCGACTTCTATCTCTATTATCCTTACAACGCGTCAATAAGTTCGGTAGACTCATATCCTTTCGAGCTCAAAAGCGACCAAAGCAAAGAGTCCGACTACAAGAGCTGCGACTTCATGATCGGCAAATCCCCTGATATAGCGCCCACCAATTCATCTGTCAATATCGAGGCACGCCATCTCATGAGCCGCATGGTCATTTCTCTCGAAGCCGGCAACGGATTCACAAAGGAAAGTCTCCAGGCAGCCGACATAAGTGTCAGAATCAACGGTCTTCGCACCAAATCGTTTATCAATATCGCGGATGCAACCGTAACGGCAACCGGAGACCCTGCCGTTGTGATTCCATTTAAAGACATGTCCGCATATAAGGCTATCGTAACACCACAGACAGTCGGTGAAACCAACCTTATCTCTGTAACAGTAGACGGTCGCGAATTCAATCTCAGGAAGGCGTTTACTTTTGAAAGCGGGAAAAGCCACAATTTCTCCGTGACACTCAGCAAGACTTCCAACGGAATAAACGTCAACATCAATCCCTGGGAT
>CAMWMW010000342.1 GCA_947175455.1 uncultured Porphyromonadaceae bacterium
CTGTAATCGTCGAGTGCAACACCGCATACGAAGGAAAAAGATGTAATGCCGCAGACCATCTTCAGACTGCCGCCGAACATGGCTTCACTGCGATAGCTGAAGTTGATATAATGGATGCGGATGGAGAAATAGCGCTTCCTGTCAGCAATGGTAAGCATCTGAAAGAGAATTATGTCGGTAAGAACTGGAGAAATTACGATTTCACAATGGTTCTCTCACACTTCAAAGGACATCCGATGGGTGGCTTCGGAGGTGCGCTGAAGAATGTTGCCATAGGTATGGCGTCTTCTGCCGGCAAAGCATGGATCCACACTGCCGGTAAATCAAAAGATGTTCCTGTGGACTGGGAAAACGTTCCTCCTCAGGAAGATTTTCTTGAATCCATGGCAGAAGCATGTGAATCGGTTTTCAATGTTGCCGGCAATAATATCCTTTATATAAATGTTGCAAACAATCTGTCGGTAGATTGTGATTGTGTCGCAGAGCCGGAAACCATCAAGATGGAAGATATCGGAATACTCGCGTCTCTCGACCCTGTCGCCCTTGATCGTGCCTGCGTGGACATGATCTATAACTCTCCGGATCCGGGGAAATCGCATCTGATCGAGCGTATTGAGTCGCGAAACGGCACCCATCTGCTTGATTATGCGGAAGAACTCGGGCTTGGTTCGCAGAAATATGATCTCATAACACTTGATCCTGAATCGGCTGATGAATAATCATGAAATCGATTCGCGTGTAGTGCTGATGGGTGGCATCAGCGGATCTGGAAAAACGCAGTATTCCCGGCAGCTTGAGAATCAGGGTTACAGACGGTTGTCAATCGATGAACAAATCTGGAGCCGGCATGGCTCCGGATTTGCCGATTTACCGCCGAAACGCAGAAAAGAGATATTTATGGATGCTACCGATGAACTGTTTGTACGTCTGGGAGAAATGCTTGAGAATGGAGAGAAAGTGGTGGTTGATTCGACCATGTGCAAAAGGATAAAGCGTGATAATGCCCGCAGCATCTGTCGGAAGCATGGTGTGGAACCGGCAATAATATACATGACTGCTCCCCTGCCTGTTCTATGGAAACGACTGTCCGGACGACTTGGCAACGGTCCGGACGATCTGATTGTTTCTCATTCCGACCTCATGTCATATTTTGAGAATTTCGAATCTCCTATGCCCGATGAGAATTATATAGTTTTTAAACAGACCTGATATGAAAAATATAACCAGTCACCCGCGTATGTACGCTTTTTTCAGAAGCAAAGTCCTCAACTCGCTTATGATTCTGATGATTGTATGCCTGTTCATGATGACATATACCGGGTTTATGCTTCTGCCATCTGTCTGCGGTTCGCTTGCATTACTGCTTTTTGCATCATATGCCATATGGTTCTGGATCAGGAAACCTGAAAGCATTGTCATCAACAGCTGGATCTCTGATATGAATGGCTGGTTTACATTGTATTATCTTATTATATCGGCAATGAACGCACCCGGTCAGTGGTGGTATATTTTTCCCGTTGTCTCGTCTGTGATACTCTTTTTCATATCATTGATCCGTAATAAGGACGAAGTATATGTTATTCATCAGACATGAATTTATCATCTTTGTGTTTGAAACAATTTAAGACTCCAACTGGAACGCATCACGCGGAGTGCCGTCTGAGACGCGTATAATACCACATTTCTTAAAACCGCAACGCCTGATCCATTTCTGCATGACCGTGTTGTCCCTGTGTGTATCTATCCTGATGTTTCCGGTTTTCGTTCTGCAAAAAGCCAGACATTTGTCTGCGATTCCTTTTGTAGAACCATCGGATGCAATTCTGTGGATTGTGCCGTATGGATTATCATTTGACCAGCAACCGTCAATCTCGGAATATGTGGACTCCTCACCCTCTCTGAATACAAAAGTGCCTACTATCTTAGATTTATCAACAATTACATAACTCACGCCCTCCCGGATGTCAGAAGTTATCAACTCTTCAGAGGGATAGTTGTCATTCCACTGCGAAGGATTTCTTGAACTCTTCATGAAATCGCGTGCTATCTCGAATATCCGCATGACTCTTGGCAAGTCATTTGGCATGGTTTTCCTTATCTCCATAATATAATCAGGGTTGCCAGACACAAATTTACTCTTTTTTTATGACATACAATGAGAGTAGTTTGTGTAATTTTACTAAATTTACACTTGAAATATTTCACCACAGACAGACCTTTTGTTATGAAAAAGAACTTCACCTTTTTATTGGCATTCTTCATTGTATGGGCTTTCACCGCTTTTATGTGCTATTTGCTAAACCTTATATTGGATCGAAACTGGTTTACCAATGGTTGGCAAGAATACGTAATAATAGGTTTTGCCGGTGCTGTGGCAGGTATATTTGGACCTGTATTGGCTGCTTGGGTTGGAAAAGCATTTAAAAAGAAATCCTGATATTCAGTTTTTCTCAAAGGTTGCCCTCCAGCGCGGTCTTAGAAACTGTTTAAATTTAATTCGAAATTTAAACAGTTTCTTAGTTCTTGTGCTTGGAGTTTGCCTTATCCTTAAAATATGAAACATTTACACGGTAAACAAGAATTCCAGCCAATACAACAAATATCAACGCAAACAATCCGGCGCAACCACGCATAAATAATAAGGTTGTAGTATCATTGAAATCAACAAAGCCGAAAGCCATTGTCAGCAAAAGGACTATAGAAATCCCGATTGAAATCATCGCGGCATATTTCAATCGTATGTTTGTTTTCTCACGATAATACTTCTCTCGCTCTTGTTGGAATCTATTCCT
>CAMWMW010000343.1 GCA_947175455.1 uncultured Porphyromonadaceae bacterium
TCATTGGAGATGATCTTTCGGAGATGTGGAATGCACTTCGTCCGGAAGAGAAGCGAATTGTCACTGACAATTTCAAATACGAGCAATACAAAAAGAATCAGATAATCTACGCTGAGAAAGAGACTCCTGAAAATCTTTATTGTCTGCTCGATGGAAAGGTGAAGCTATACAAAAGCGGCATCGGCGACAGGGTGCAGATTCTCAGACTGTATCGCCCGGTTCAGTATTTCCGATATCGCGCCTACTTCGCACGCGAACCGTACGTCTCGACAGCCGCGGCTTTCGAGCCTTCTGTAATCGGTATAATTCCCATGAAAATTGTCGAAGACCTCGTTCGCCAGAACAATGACCTCGCCATGTTCTTTATTCATGAGCTATCGCGCAATCTGGGTGGCGCCGATACCAAGATAATCAATCTGACTCAGAAACATATCCGTGGTCGTCTTGCGGAATCCTTGCTCCTTCTTGCAGACAACTACGGTTACGAAGATGATGATTCGACATTGAAGATATACATGAGTCGTGAAGACCTTGCGAATCTGTCGAACATGACAACGTCCAATGCAATCAGAACCCTGATGTCTTTCGTCAATGAAAAACTGATTCTTGTTGACGGCAGGAGAATAAAGATTATAAACGAGCCCCAGCTTCGGAAGATTTCCAAATTCGGATAAGATATAGACGTTACAAATGACGGTATAAATATGCTACAGCCTCGGAATGCACGTTAGACGATAACATTCCGAGGCTGTTATTTTAAGGATATTCTGCTATGACATCAGATTACAGAACGGATGATTCCTCTGTCTGAGTGTGTCACAAACTGAACAATCTCATTCCGGATTTCCGATTCCGGAATCTTTTCTTCTATGAGCTTGACCGCATTGGTGACATTGAGATCACTCATATACAAGATGCGGTATATCTCTGCTATATGACGCACTTCATCTTCCGAAAAACCGTTCCTGTGCAATCCGACTGTATTGAGTCCGACATAAGAGATCGGATCACGCGCAGCCTTTACGAACGGAGGAATGTCTTTATTTACCAATGCCCCGCCCTGCAGCATGATATTCCGTCCGAGATGACAGAACTGATGGATAAGACTTCCTCCTCCAATCACAGCTGCATCGTCTACAACCACTTCGCCTGCAAGCTGAGAGGCATTGGACATTATCACACGGTTGCCGAGACGGCAATCATGCGCCACATGGCAGTATGCCATGATCAGACAGTTCTGACCAATACGGGTCTCCCCTTTTGACGCAGTGCCACGGTTCACGGTGACACATTCTCTCAAGGTGGTTCCATCGCCTACATAGGCATAAGTCTTCTCTCCTTTGAATTTCAGATCTTGAGGAACTCCGGATACTACGGCACCCGGGAAAATTTTTACATTATTCCCGATTCTTGCACCGGGAAATATTGTGACATTTCCGTGAATCTCGCAATTGTCTCCGATCTCGACATCCTCATGGATGTTGGTGAAATTTCCTATCGATACGTTCTGCCCTATCTTCGCATCAGGATGGACACTATATAGATTTGCCATTTTTCTTATTTGTTTTTTATGATCTGCGCCATAAATTCCGCCTCACAAACTATCTTTTCTCCGACAAAGGCATAACCCTTCACCATCGCGCATCCGCGACGTATCTCCGTTGTCAGGGCGACACTCAGAATGAGAGTATTTCCGGGAACAACTTTCTGACGGAACTTGACATTGTCTATCTTAAGGAAATATGTGGAATACTTATCCGGATCCTCAAGATAATTCAGCACAAGCACACCTGCCGCCTGAGCCATAGCCTCTACCTGCAGCACACCGGGCATCACCGGTTCCTGCGGGAAATGCCCCGTAAAGAACGGCTCGTTAACAGTCACATTCTTTACTGCCACACAGTGCTTCTGATCCATCTCTATGATCTTGTCGATTAGAAGGAAAGGATAACGGTGTGGAATCAGTTTCTTAATTCCGTTGACATCTATAAGCGGCGCGGCGTTCGGATTGTAGAGCGGGCTTTGTGCCTCCGTATGCTTAACTTCCTTGCGCACCATGCGTGTAAACTTGTTGTTTACAGTATGACCGGGGCGAATGGCAACCACCCTTCCCTTTATAGGTCTGCCGATGAGGGCGAGATCCCCGATGATATCCATAAGTTTGTGACGTGCCGGCTCATTATCCCACGTAAGAGGCTTCGGATTGATATAGCCGAGCTTGCTGAGATGCATATGGGGCACTTTCACGATATCGCAGATTTCATCAATCTTCTCCTGAGGTATCTCCTGATCATAGATTACAATCGCGTTATCAAGATCTCCTCCCTTTATAAGATTGTAATTCAGAAGACCTTCTATCTCGCGTACAAATACGAATGTCCTTGCGCTGGCAACCTCCTGCTTGAATTCCGCAAGATCGTCAAGAACCGCGAACTGGTTGGGAAGCACCGGTGAATTGTACTCGACCATGCACTCCACGCTGAATCCATCGTCAGGATATATCGTAAGCATGGAACCGGACTCGTCTTTGAACTGGGTCTTTTCCTTTATTATGTAGAAGTCTTTGTCAGCTGCCTGCTCTTTAAGTCCTACACGTTCTATCTCGTTGACGTATATGATGGCGCTGCCGTCAAGGATAGGCAGCTCCGGACCGTCGACCTCGATAAGGCAGTTGTCCACTCCCGCCGCATAAAGGGCCGAAAGAGAAGGCGCTCCTGTAGAGACACGGACATCGCCTTTGCCCAGCACAGTCCCGCGCTGTGTATAAAATACATTCTC
>CAMWMW010000344.1 GCA_947175455.1 uncultured Porphyromonadaceae bacterium
TAGTTCTGGCGGTATTCGCTATTCCCCTGTTTGCCGTGACAGACAAGGAGATGGAGGAGGCGAGAACAATAACAGCCCAGGCTTATCTGAGATATGCCAACGACGGTTCCGGATATCTTGACGATTTCAAGGCAACGACCATGTCGCAGCTTGAATCAAAGCTAAAAGCCAAAGAGAAAGAGAATATCAAGGCTTTCAAATCAGTGAAAGTTCCTTCCGACTATGCTTCATGGGATAAGGCGAAACTCGTGGAATTCTGGGGTGTGACTTTCTTTACGTCTCCCAATCTTGCCGAGAAAGGGAAAGTGGCGCGTTCGCGTGTGAAACAGCGCATAAATGCCATGGCGGTCGCCGCTCCCGCGCCTGCTGCAAAAGAAGCGGTTAAAGAGGAGGTTAAGACGGCGTCTTCTGTGTCGCAGGAGGTCAAGCCCGATGCCGAGCCCTCTCCCGCCGCCGAGGCGGCGCCAAAAGCCGAAGAACCGGCGGCTCCCTCTGTGGCGGAGCAGATTCAGGAGAAACAGGAAGACATACTCGCCGACCAGGATGCAATTGCCCGTGACACGGAAGACCGTCAGTATAAGAAAGAAGACAGCGGCACATGGATCTATGTTCTTGTGCTCATTGTGCTGATCGGAGTGGTTGTGTGGCTTGTGGTGTTCGCAGCCAACATGATGAAAAAGCAGTCGGAACCATTGGAGCACGGCAATGCCGTAGACGCCGGGAATGCATCGGCGGCAAGGGAAAACGCCGATTTGCGCAAGCAATATGCCTCGGTAAAGACAGCCATGGAGGAGTATAAGGCGGCATTTGAGGAATCGCAGGCGGAAAACAAACGGTTGCGTTCCGATATAAAATCGCTCAAAGACGAGATTTCCCGATTGAAAGGAATGCAAGATGAGAGGCGTGTCGCGGCTGAACCCAAAACCGCGCCTGTGCGTCAGAATGCGACAAGAAATGCAGCAACGGAGCTTTATCTCGGGCGTGTAAACGGCAGAGGACTCTTTGTGAGGGCGGATCGCCGTCCCAATCCGGGTCATACCATCTATAAGCTTGAGACAAGAGACGGACTTGTAGGCACATTCCATGTGCTCGACATGCCCGAGGTTGCCGATATGGCGTTGAACAACCCTGTGGAATATCTTTCGGGGGGATGCACTGCGATAGACATCGAAGACACTGCAGGAGCGGGAAGTATCATCACTGAGAATGCCGGCACAGCGATGTTTGAGAACGGCGCATGGAAAGTTCTGCGCAAATCCCGCATCCGATTCGAATAGGATAATATTCGTGATGGGGAAGATTACAGGTAATAAACCGGATGAAAGGCAATTGATACGGGGTCTCAAACGAGGTCGCGAGTATGCCTTTACCTCTATTTTCAACCTGTATTTTCAAACCTTGTATCAATACAGTGTTGCGTTCCTGAAGTCAGAACATGATGCTGAAGACATCGTTCAGGAAGTATTCATTCGGT
Organism: uncultured Porphyromonadaceae bacterium; assembly: GCA_947175455.1. Classification (GTDB taxonomy): domain Bacteria; phylum Bacteroidota; class Bacteroidia; order Bacteroidales; family Muribaculaceae; genus Lepagella. The sequence goes on from CAMWMW010000344.1 coordinate 1,475, forward strand.
TATGGTTGAATCGAGAAAACATTACGGCTGAGAACTCATTGAGATCTTTTCTTTTCACTGCAACCCGGAATCTTTTGATAACCCGTTTCAATCAGCGACTGAACGCCCCTGCTTTTGAAGATTATCTTGATTATTGCAACAGCTTAGGATGTCAGGATACTTCCAGGTTGGAGTATGAAGAGTTTATGACACGTCTCGATCGGTGCATAAGTGAACTGCCTCCTCATCAGCAAAAGGTTGTGAGAATGTCTAAAATTGAGCAGCTTGGCAATAAGGAAATCGCGGATCGTCTCGGCATTAATGAACAGAGTGTGAAAAACAGCCTTTCTTTAGGTCTCAAGCATATTCGTTCTCGAATGGCAATCCCGATGGCGTTATTAATGTTAATTTTTAGTTAAATCTATTTTATTTGTGTTATAATCTCCCAAATTATAAGTCAAATATGAGAACAGCTTTCAGTCATGAATAAAGAGTTAATCGAGAAATATCGAAACAACAATCTATCTGAAAAGGAACTTCGCGAGTTTATCAATGAGGCAAGAAATGTCTCGCCAGATGAATTCGCATCTGCTCTTGCGGAAGATATGGAGTCTTTTCAACCTGACTTGAAAACTGATTCTGATGCAGCCGGCGCATCCGTGTTGGCTGCATTAAAAAATACATTGTTCAGCAAAAACAGGCAGTCGTTGCCAATATATAAAATTGCGAGTGTGGCAGCGGCTGTTTTGATACCTTTACTAATATTCGGGAATATATATTTTTACAATGAGATGCGTAATACGCCTGACATTGCAACGTCTATAACTACAGATGTAAACAGACTCACTTCAGTTGAGCTTCCCGACGGATCAAATGTGGCGATTAATACAAATTCTCATTTAAGTTACTCTTCAGCAGATTTTAAAAATGATTGCAGGACAATTGATTTTGAAGGGGAAGGGTATTTCACTATTGCCAAATCAGAGAAACGGTCTTTCACTATCAAGGCTCGTGAGATGGAGGTAAAGGTGCATGGCACAACTTTTAATCTGCAGGCATATAAAGATGCACCTTCGGCAACCCTTTGTCTTGTGGAAGGAGAGGTAACAATGACTTCAAGGAAAAGCGGCAACAGTGTTGATCTTTCTCCCAATGAAATGGCAACTCTCGATTATGCTACGGGCACCATTGCTGTGAAGCCGATGGAACCAAATGAAAATTCCTTGGCGTGGAAAGCAGGAAGATTGAAATTTCACAATGCCAGGATGTCGGAAGTGATCCGTCAGATCGAGAGCAACTATAGTTGCCGGGTTATTAC
>CAMWMW010000345.1 GCA_947175455.1 uncultured Porphyromonadaceae bacterium
GAATGCGAGGTCCGGATCTCTTTGAGAGAGGATGAAAGGGGAGTCTACAATAACATCTATGTGTGATACGGCATCAAAAAGGGTATGGCTCTTTAGAATCTCTTCCCATCTGAAACCTGTATAAAGCCATATATCATGTCCAAGGGAATGGATGCGGTCAGCCAGACAAATCACAAAATCAGGATTGTACAGCGGATCGCCTCCCGTCAGGGTCACATCATAATCTTCTTCTTTAATAACCTCCATTATTTCATCAATACCCATCGTTTTGCCTGCATTGAAATCCCATGACTGAGGATTGTGACAGCCCGGACAACGGTGACGGCATCCTGCGAAATATATAGAAGTGCGGAATCCGGGGCCGTCCACAGTGGTGCCCCGGATTATCCTTAGAATATTTACATTATCATTCATGTACTATGCGGTCATGCAGTTCGGCGAGTTTCCCCGAATTCCATCTGTCGGTAGTTCCTACCAGATATCCGGTGATGCGCTGTATTGTCTCGAATTTTGTTCCACATTTAGGGCATGTCTCTGTATTCTGGTCAGCGTTCTCATAACCGCATCGAGGGCAGTGGTTGCGGTTGTGGTTCACTGAGCCGTATCCCATATTGTATTGATCAAGAAGATCAACAATCTGCATAATGGATTCCTCATTGTGTGTGGCATCACCGTCTATTTCCACATAAAAAATATGTCCACCCCCTGTAAGTTCATGGTAGGGAGCCTCGACTTTGGCTTTGTGGCGTGGCGAACAATGATAATATACCGGCACATGGTTGGAATTGGTATAATACTCTTTGTCGGTTACGCCTGGAATTATGCCGAATGTCTTGCGGTCCTTCTTGGTGAATTTGCCCGAGAGCCCCTCTGCCGGAGTGGCGAGTACAGAAAAATTGTGACTGTATTTCTCACAATACTCGTTGACTCTGCTCCTCATGTGCCTTATTATTTTTAAGCCGAGAGCCTGCGCCTCTTCGGATTCTCCATGGTGTTTCCCGATGAGGGCGATAAGGCATTCAGCCAGACCTATGAAACCTATGCCGAGCGTACCCTGGTTGATTACCGGTTCGATAGTGTCGTTGGGACCGAGTTTGTCAGCCCCATTCCAAAGCGCACTCATGACAAGCGGAAACTGCTTGGCAAGGGCTGTTTTTTGGAAATTGTAACGTTCGTCGAGCTGTTGTGCGGTGATATCAAGGACTTCATCAAGTTTTTCGAAGAAACGTTCGATTCTTTCCTCTTTTTCACGGATGCCCATAAGCTCAATTGCTATGCGCACGATATTGATTGTAGAAAACGAAATGTTGCCTCTTCCTATTGAAGTCTTTTCTCCATATCGGTTTTCAAACACTCTTGTGCGGCATCCCATGGTGGCAACCTCATACCGATATCTTTCAGGATCATCTGCACGCCATTTTTCATGTTGGTTGAATGAGGCATCGAGGTTTACGAAGTTTGGGAAAAATCTTCTTGCCGTAACCTTGCATGCGAGTTTGTAAAGATCATAATTGGGATCTTCAGGCAGGTAACTGACACCGCGTTTCTTTTTCCAGATCTGTATGGGGAAGATCGCAGTGGCTCCGTTCCCAACTCCTTCATATGTAGAATTCAATATCTCCCGTATGACGCATCTTCCCTCAGCGGAAGTGTCAGTCCCATAATTTATAGAGGAGAATACAACCTGATTTCCACCGCGCGAATGGATTGTATTCATATTATGGATAAAAGCTTCCATCGCCTGATGTACTCTTTCCACTGTCTTGTTGACCGCATGCTGGAGAAGTCTGTCTTCGCCTGTAAGATTTTCAAGATCCTGTCTTATGAAATCCTTTATCTCCTTATTATATAGATGATGAAGATTTTGTCCGGTGAACTGCTCAAGATTCTTGATTTCTTCAATGAATGAACTTCTTACGAATGGCGCCAGGTAGAAATCGAAGGCAGGGATAGCCTGACCGCCGTGCATCTCGTTCTGTGCGGTTTCCAAAGAAATACAACCTATTATGCTTGCAGTTTCAATTCTTTTGGCAGGACGTGATTCTCCATGTCCTGCAACAAATCCTTTCTTGAGAATCCTGTCGAGGGGATGCTGCACGCAAGTCAGACTTTTTGTAGGGTAGTAGTCTTTGTCGTGTATGTGCAGATAGTTGTTTTTGACAGCAGCCTTTACATCCGGACTCAGCAGGTAGTCATCGACAAACGGTTTTGTGGTCTCGCTTGCGAACTTCATCATCATCCCTGCGGGAGAATCCGTGTTCATATTTGCATTCTCGCGAGTAATGTCATTGTTTTTAGCCTCGATTATCTCAAGAAACATGTCACGGGTTTTAGCCCTGCGGGCAATAGACCGCTGGTCGCGATATGCTATATACCGTTTTGCCACGTCTTTTCTTGCCGATTTCATCAGCTCTATCTCCACGCGATCCTGAATTTCTTCGACAGTCATGCGGTCCTTGCCGCTCATGCCGACACGGTCGGTGATTTTCTGAACAAGCGCCTCGTCTTCGCCCATTTCCGTTGTCAGCATGGCTTTGCGTATAGCAGCTTTTATTTTTTCTTCGTTATAGCCCACGACGCGGCCATCACGTTTCTCAACAATCTGTATCATGATTCTAATGGAATTGTTAATCGGCATGTAAATTAGGGTAGACGCGTATTGAGCATGCCTCCTCAAATGCAATGCAAAGGTAGGATTATTATGTGTGATGCGCAAATTTTACAGGATAAATTTATTGACAAAATTATTGTTTTGGACAACAATTCGAG
>CAMWMW010000346.1 GCA_947175455.1 uncultured Porphyromonadaceae bacterium
GACAAGAAACGAATTAAAAGCAATGGCAGACAACAGTCGCAAATACGGAAACCATCCGGCAAGCGACCCCGCGTTAATGGTTCTTCTCCTCATGGAGACAGAGGAACATGCAAGTAACTATTGTAGTGCGTTACGTGAAGTTATGGCGGCATTCCCCGAAGTTAACCGCGATGAACTTGAAACAGAATTAGACCGCTTTATTTAAACATTTCCCGGCACGGTGTTAACGTGGGTTCGATTCCCACGCCGGGAGCAAATAACAAATAAAAATAAAAGATATGTACGCAATAGTTAAGAAACTGACAGTCGAGGAATCGGCAAACGCCTACGGGCATAAATACGTAGTTGAAAAATACTACATGGCTGGATGCCGCCCGAGTTATTATTTCTTCCATGATCTGGACGATGCAGAGGAATACGCAAACAGAATAAACGATTAACCCGCCCCAATCTCCGCCCCTTTCGCCCTCAGTCGGTAAAATGTACCTCCGGCAGGGCAAAGGGCGGGAGATACGAAAGAAACAAGTAAAAAAAACGATAAAGACATGAAACGCGAACAAATCATAAAGCGAGTAAAAGAAGTAGCAAAACAAATCACCGCTGAATCGGTTGAAGTTTTCACCTGTGGCGCGATACATCCGAAATGCGCACTTTACACCATAGGCGAAGTAATAGGCGCCTACAATCGCCCCGGCAAACGCATAACACCCGAAATGCTCCCGACTGAGCTATTAGCCTATGTCCGAGGCATGGCGCAAGCAATCAACGGGAACAATTAACCGCCCTGCTGGGGATGGATAAGAAAGAATGTGTAATGGATAACTACGGCTAAATGTTGCATGTTGTTGATTATTAATGAATATATTTCTATCTTTGAAATTATTTCACAAAGATAGAAAGACTTAAAGATTGTATCAGTTATGAAAATAAATGATGTTAAGAAAATTTTGGAGGCTGATGGTTGGTCTGTGACTTACACGCCACCGGATGAGGGGAAATTTTTAGTTGATTTGGAAAGGTCCTTTGACGGCTTTCCTTTCTGTCTTACTTTTGAGGCTGATGAAAATGATGAAAGTGTTTTCAATACAGATTTTTTTCTGACTGTAGATGCATTTGATGCATTTGCTCATTCTATCGAATGGCTGCAGGACAGTGAAAGGAGCGGAACCGCACTTCTTGTGGTTTGTGATGCATTACAGATTGTCAAGGAAGTTCTTTTTAAAAGCCGTACCTTGCTTATTGAATCCCAACTATATAATTTATACGGTTCGCGTTTTTCATACAACTAATATATTCGTATATGAGCCGAAAGATTAAGGTGATTCATGTTCACTTGATAGGAAAACGGAAAGATTATTATTTCGGATCCATAGCTGCTATCTTTACTGTGCTTTCTCCGGAGGATATCGGTTTCAGCAAATCATATCTGAGTCATGCCGGGTTAAGCGGTGGCGGAACAATTGTAAATTCGCTGTGTCTAATCAAACAGTCGACTCTTATTACGTGTGCCAAGTGTATAGGAAAATAGAATGTCTGTTGCGAAACGGAATTATGAATAAAGGAGAGATCAACTTGGATCTCTCCTTTATTGTTCTTGTTGATTTGATGTTATATTATTGCATCTTCGAGTGATTCGTAATCTTTCTCAAGCTTTGAATTGAGTAATTTAGCATATACATGCGTGGTGTTTGTGTTTGTGTGACCAAGCATCTTGCTTACAGATTCCATTGATAAGCCCTTGTTGAGGCATAGAACGGCAAATGAATGTCTACCCATGTGTGAGGTCACTTTCTTGTCAAGACCTGCAGCTGCAGCTACAGATTGAAGTCGCAGGTTGTACTGCTGATTGGTTATTACAGGAAGTTTGAAGTCGTATTTTTTTAATACTTCCAGGGCGGGGGAAAGTAATACGATATAGTATTCTTCATCGGTCTTGACACGCCGATCGAGGATAAGGTATTTGCCGTTTCTTTCTATAAGCTTTGATGCATCGAAGTTTGCCATATCTGAGTATGCAAGCCCTGTGTAGCATTGGAACACGAAGAGATCGCGCACTCTGTCAAGGGTTGTAGGCAGTGTGTTGCAACTGCGAATCTTCAGGATTTCTTCTTCTGTAAGATATTTTCTTCCTTTATGTTTCCCTTTTTCAAACTTAAGTCCGAGATATGGATCAATCAGAATCCTGTCATGAATGATTGCATCATGAATATATGTTTTCAACAGTTTGTGATATGTATAGATGGTGGTCTGTGTATAATTCTTCCGGTGAAGCCATTCATCATATTTCAAGATATTTTTTTTAGTAAGATCCGCAAATTTTTCTATTACCTGAAAGTCAATCAGAGCCGGGATAAGCTTGCGATGTGATTTTTTTGTCGATTCTTTTATGTCTCCTCTCTCTTCTATTCTTTGAGATATGTATTCAAGAAAATCAGATCTGTCAAGATTCCGTTTCTCTTTTCTGTCGAAAATTGAGAGATCAAAGCCCTGTGATAAAACGCATTGGTCGATAATGGCTTCGTATTTGTTACGAAAGTCTCGAAGTTGCGCATTTTTCCTTCTCATATCACTATGGTTCACAATATTGCCGAAACTCCATTGTTTAGGTAACACGTATAACCCAGTGGAGATAAATTTGCGCTTCTTTTTGTAGTTAATTTCAAGGCATATTTCGCCCGGTGTAGTCTCATTTGCTTTCTTTTTACGGTCAAAAATGAACCGCATAGTAGGATAATCTAACATTTTTGTGGTCTATTTAGAATATAAT
>CAMWMW010000347.1 GCA_947175455.1 uncultured Porphyromonadaceae bacterium
ATTCGAATTAAATTTAAACATTTTCTTATACCACACATGTTTTTTGCGTATTTCCACTTTTTTATCTAAATTTGTATTGATGAAGTTGTTTAAAAATACAAATGCACAAAACCACACGACATATCCTTATTGCTGACGGAGGGTCCACAAAAGTGGAATGGCTTCTTACAGACTCTGACGGCAATACCAAAGCCGCTTTCATTTCTGACGGCTTTAACGTCGCACGGATCTCACGACAGGATGCCGTGTCTTATTTTTCGGATGTTAGACAAAAGCTTGACCCGGCTGTCATTATAAATGAAATCCATTATTACGGTTCGGGGGCGGCAACTCCCGAGATATGCTCTGCGGTCGAGGATGCAATCCGTGAAGTATGGAATCCGGAGGTGGCGGAAGTGCAGTCCGACATGCTTGCAGCCTGCAGGGTGCTGGAGGGAATTCCCGGTATAGTATGCATACTCGGCACCGGTTCCAATTCCGCTTTCTTCGATGGGAAGAAAATCATCAGGAATATTCCGCCGCTGGGGTTCATACTCGGTGACGAAGGAGGCGGCACTGCACTCGGCAAAAGACTCCTCGGAGACATATTCAAGGAGATAGCTCCGAAATGTGTGTGCGATGCATTTTTCAATGAAACCGGACTCGGCAAGGGGGATGTCATAGAAAAGGTCTACAGATCTGCCGCTCCCAATATTTTCCTGGCTTCATTTGTGCCTTTCATAAAAAGACACCTTGACAATCCCTATATCAACACAATGGTAAGGCAGGAGTTCCGGAGATTCATCTCCCGGAATGTGGCACGCTACGAGAATGCACATTCATACCCGGTAAGTTACATCGGTTCCGTGGCATATCATTTCCGGGACATACTCAGAGAGGTGACAAAAAGCGAAGGCTTTAAAGTCGGACTCATAGAACAGCATCCCATGTCGGGTCTTAAAATTTATCACACTGATTATCATGTCTTCTAAAAACATTCGCTTAATTCTGTTGGTGTTCTCCCTTGTTCTCCCGATGTCCGCGCTTCCTGACAAATACTGGGACCAGAGGGTATCTTTGTTCGACCACCTCCCCGTCACGGAGAATGACATCATATTCCTGGGTAATTCCATCACTGACGGAGGCAACTTCGAAGAACTGTTCAAAAGAGAGGATGTAAAAAACCGTGGGATAAGATCAGACATTATACCCGGAGTGCAGAAACGGCTGGAACAGGTTGTCAAGGGACACCCTAAGAAAATTTTTCTGCTGATCGGGATCAACGATGTGTCGCACGGTCACAGCGTCGACAAACTCGCGGAAAGATATGAGACGCTTGTAAATGAAATTCTGCGGCGCTCTCCTGAAACCCGGATTTATCTCCAGAGCATCATGCCTATAAATAATGATTACGGCGTATACAGGAATCTTAAAGGCAAGGAGAATACAATCGTGGAATTCAACAGGCGAATCAAAGAGATTGCTGAGAAAAACAATCTTACATATATAGACCTGTGGCAATTCCTTGCTGACAAAAACGGCAGACTCAATAAAAAATACACCAACGACGGTCTGCATCTCACAGGTCCCGGCTACAGGGCATGGACCAATGGCATCCGCTCCTATCTTGATGAGTAAATAAAAAGATTATTTATTCGTTATTAATAAAAGCCACTCGTCTTGAAATTTCAGAAGAGAGGCGAAAACATTCAGAATATCCAACAACAAAGATGATTAAGAAATACCTGAAACGCAGCTTGATCTGCCTTGCGTTTATGTCTGCTACAGTGGTTCCGGCACGTCTGAACGCTGAAGTTATCGAAATCGAGCCTCTTTTCGAATATCCCGTGGCTCCGGAAGAGATCATATCGTTGTCTGACAAGAGCAACTGGCTCATGCAGCATTTCTGGGATAATATGGATTTCAAGAAAAAGGATGCCGTAAACCAGTCTGCGCTCAACGATGCCTTCCGCGTGTTCACCCTCCCGATGCAATGGGCAGACAAAGCGGAAGTGGACAAGGCTGTCGACACCATGCTCGCGCAGCTGGCAAAGAACCCCACTCTCCTGCTGCAGTTCACAAAAGCCGCAGAGGAGTCTCTCTACGGACAGAGGGCGAAAATATGGATTGACGAGGTCTATGTAAAGTATCTTGAGACATTCCTGAAAAACAAAAAAATCTCCGACAGCCGCAAGATCCGGTATCGCAAGCAACTCTCTCAGATAAAGAATTCCATGATCGGCAACACTCCCCCTTCATTCGATTTCGTGACGCCCACAGGCAATCCGGGCAAGTTCCAGCCTATCGGAGTGTTCACCATAATCGAATTCGGAGACCCGGACTGCGACGACTGCCGTCACGCCAAACTCAAGATGGAGACCGACATGAAATTCACATCGCTCGTCGACCGGGGACTCGTGAACGTGATGTTCATTGTGCCAGACCCCATCGACGGATGGCAGACAAAACTCGGGGAATACCCCTCAAACTGGGTTGTGGGCGCGTCAGACATTGTCTCTGACATTCTTGACATCCGCAACACACCCTCTTTCTTTGTCATAGGCAAAGACGGCAAAGTCGTTGCCAAGAATATTTCGGTCGACCAGGCGAAGGCTCTCGCGTTGCAGCAGGAGACAGCCAGATAATACCCCGGACTCCTGATTCATATCAAATTCAAACATGATATTATGATGAATTCTTTAAAAAAGATATATATACGCACCACAGGGTACTAATACACAAATATGGGACGTCTGTTTCTGCGTCTGTTCGTCGGAATAA
>CAMWMW010000348.1 GCA_947175455.1 uncultured Porphyromonadaceae bacterium
GTGTGGAGGTGGAGATATTTGTAGATGGCAAGCCGATAAAGGTGACTTGCCCGTTCAAGAGCCGCACGGGTGAACTTCATGCCTTTGTAGCGGAGAAAGCGGTCATCGTCTGCGGGAAGTGCGAGAAGTTTGCGGATCACTTCGAGTGCATCGAGCATCTCGCCGACAGTCAGGGGATTGAGCACATCGAAGATAATGCGGTCGTGGAGAGGCAGTCTGCGTTTCTGGCGTCTGTCGCGTGTCGGCCATTTTTTCTCGTCCCTCATCAGTCCGCAGCTTCTGAGCATGGCGCCCGGTACCACCACTGTGGCGCCACGGTCGTCACCGAAGAGGTATGAGAACGGGAACTGCGAAGAATCGGGGTGAGTCTTATGCTGTCCCATCAGCAGAGAGAAGGCTCCTATTTTTGCACCCAGCATGAGGTATGATCCGGAGGAGGTCTTCACGCCACGTTCGAGCACCCCCCAGTGCACGGGACCGAGCTTATACATATGGTTGCTCTGATTGGTGCCGCTGCCGGCGTTCATGAAGCTTGTCTGGCAACCTATGAGCAGCGAGGACTTATGCATGCTGACGGTGTAGGGACCGGCGAACAAGGCGCATGCCTCGCCGTTTTCGAGCGAGCAGTTGGAGAATACAAGAGAGTCATGGGCTGTGAACCCTTTCTCAATCACGGCTCCCTGCCCGATGTAACAGTGGCGTATGATCGCCCCCGAATCCACAACCCCGTCTTCAATTATGAATCCGTCGGCATCGACACCCGCGCCGATACGCGCCAATGCCCTGCCATGGGCGGCATTGTTGATTACGGCTCCGTTGCGGAGCGAGGAAGCTCCTTCGATGCGCACTTCCCGTCCGACTGCCACATTGAACAGTAAACCGCAATTCCTGATTACCGCTCCGTCTCCTATTGCTCTGTCAAGAGGGTAGTTGTTGATGTGATCGTCGAATGATTCCTTTACCGGACCTTCCGCCCATGCCGGGTCGCGGGCGACAAGCATCGCAAGCTGAGCCGTCAGTCCCGGAAAAATACGTACGCTCCGTGAACCGGTCTCGTCAAGCACGCAGACTTCCGTGCCGACACCGCAAAGCGCTTCGGGTTCCATCTCCAGAAGACCGACGTTCTCGATTGTGACATCCGCACCTATCCTGATATCTCCTGCAAATCTCACATTACGTATTTTCGCGAGGTCAGTGCCGTCGCAGACGTGCACACGACCCCAGTCGGAGCAAACGCATCCGTTCTGCTCCAGTTCACGTATCTCCCACCATTGCAGCGGTCTATATTGTTGTGTCGAGGTCATCATATTTCTGGAAGAGAAAGTCGTTGTACGGGAATCTTTCTGTATGAATCTCCTTCGCCTTCTCGTAGAGCATCTCCTTGAGGGCATCGATGTTGGTCTTCTCTTTTGCGGAGATAAAGACGCAGTTGTTGTTCATTTTCGACATCCAGGTCTGCTTGAATTCATCAAGCGAGATATTCTCCCTCTTTTTCGGAGTCAGGTCATCAGGATCTTTTGGGGTATAAGAGAATGCGTCGATCTTGTTGAACACCAGAATCATCGGTTTTTCGGCGGCGCCGCATACATCCGCAAGTGTCTTGTTCACCACCTCGATCTGTTCCTCGAACTGGGGATGGCTGACATCCACTACGTGCACAAGGACATCTGCCTCTCTCACTTCATCAAGTGTTGACTTGAACGAATCGACAAGGTGAGTGGGGAGTTTGCGTATGAACCCTACGGTGTCGGAAAGAAGAAACGGGAGGTTGTCTATTATGACTTTACGCACTGTGGTGTCAAGAGTGGCGAAGAGTTTGTTCTCGGCGAATACATCACTTTTGCTGAGTAGGTTCATCAGAGTGGATTTTCCCACGTTGGTGTAACCCACAAGTGCCACACGCGTAAGTTTGCCACGGTTTTTGCGCTGGATGCTTTTCTGGCTGTCTATGCGTTTCAGCTCATCCTTGAGTCTTGAGATCTTGTCGAGGATGATCCGGCGGTCGGTCTCTATCTGAGTCTCGCCGGGACCACGCATGCCGATACCTCCCCGCTGTCGCTCAAGGTGTGTCCACATCCTTGTAAGACGTGGCAGCAGATACTGATATTGTGCCAGTTCCACCTGCGTGCGTGCAGTGGCGGTCTGTGCTCTTTTTGCGAATATGTCGAGAATCAGGCTCGTGCGGTCGAGAATCTTTACTTTCAGCTCGCGTTCGATATTGGCGACCTGCTTCGGAGAGAGGTCATCGTCGAAAATCACAAGACCTATCTCGTTGTCTTCCACATATTGCCTGATTTCCTCAAGCTTTCCTGTACCTACGTATGTCCTCGGGTTGGGGTAGTCCATTTTCTGGACGAACCGCTTTTCAGGCTCGGCTCCGGCAGAGGTGGGGGCAAGAAAGCCCTTATAAGCGGGTTATGCGTTGTGTTTTATTTGTTTTTGCTGTTTTTATTGGTGTTTTTTTTTTTTTTTTTTTTTTTTTTTATAAAATAATAAACAAGCTATTGGCTGCACTTGCACTTGGGATATGTTCCTCTAGATGGACAGACTTGTCTGACTTCAATGGGAAAGGTAATACCTAGCCTTGCAGAGACATGAAGTGCAAGGTTGGAGGGAATACCCAGGAGCCCCACCCACTCAGATGTGGGAAGCTATCCTGAGCTATTCGAACTTATGTTTACTCATGGCCCTAAGGTGGTGGCCACTAAAATATGAGAACAATTAACTAGAGCCTTCCCCTGGAGC
>CAMWMW010000349.1 GCA_947175455.1 uncultured Porphyromonadaceae bacterium
GCACGGAACCGGTCATGGCATATTGAAAACATTGATCAGAGAACAATTGAGGGCAAATGGGGCGGTCCGTCATTTTGAGGACGAGGATGTGCGTTTCGGAGGTGCGGGAATTACTGTTGTGGATTTGGAATAATGGATTGCAAATTGTAATTTTGCGTTTCGAAATTTCACAAGAATGAAACGTTTTAAATATACCCCTTTGTGGTTGCTTCTTTCGCTTGCCTTGTCTGTAGTTGTCGCCATATCTTTTATGGAAGATATAAGAATAGGGGAGTGGACTGTGAAAAAAGCACCTATAAAAGAATTTATTCTGCAGGAGAATAAATTCGACACGCTTGCAGACGTTGATATTGACACATTGAATTCGGAAAAGATTGAGGAAGGAGTGTCGGCAGAAGAAATTGTCAGGACTGATTCGCTCCCGCAAAGTCTTTTTATATTCGGAGATTCAATGACGTTTAATCTTGCGTTGAGACTTGCGCAGTATGCACGTCAGAACGGGCATGTGATCCATTCTGTAAATTGGGATTCGAGCAATACAAAAATATGGGCGGAGCATGACACGCTCAGATATTATATCGACAAATATCGTCCGACACAGATTTTCATATCATTGGGAAGTAATGAAATGTACTTCAGGAATCCGGAAACACGAGTGCCGTATGTTAAAAAGATTCTTGAGGTCATAGATACTGTTCCTTATGTATGGATCGGACCTCCTAATTGGAAAGAGGATACAGGTATTAACGATATGCTGCAGCGCATGTGCAGGAAAGGATCCTTTTTCCGGTCAGAAGGAATGGAATTTAAACGTAAGAAAGACAATATACACCCGACGCGGGAAAGTTCATCGTTATGGGTAGACAGTATAATGCGGTGGATTCCGAAATCCTCGCATCCTTTCATAGTGGAGATGCCGTCAGATTCCATCGGAAAGGCAAATCCCAATATAGTTTTCCTGAAAGCACTCAATAAATAAGTCTGTCATGTTTGATAATCTGATCAATAACATTGAACTTATATGCGGCAACATAGCTGGGATGTTCAAATATGATTCCTCGGCGCCTATGTTGTTTTCCAGCGGTTTGTTCTGGATTTTATTCCTGATATTCATTCCGTTTTATGCAATGCTTAAGAAAAGCAGGATGCGTATGATTGTGTTCGTTGTTCTGTTTTCTCTATATTTCTATTATAAATCAAGCGGATTCTTTTTTCTGATGTTGATAGGCACATCTCTGGTCGATTGGCTTATATCCAAGGCTATATTCAGAGTGGACTCCCGTGCGGGAAAGAAGTGTCTGATGTGGTTTTCGATAATCCTTTCATTATCGATTCTGGGTTATTTCAAATATGCGAATTTCTTTTTGTGGAACTGGAACCAGATGGTACAAGGCAATTTCCAGCCGCTTGATATTATATTGCCGGTTGGTATTTCGTTTTATACCTTCCAGTCAATATCCTATGTGGTAGATGTCTGCAAGGGGAAGATTGCTCCTACACGTACATGGCTTGAATATTTGTTTTTCCTCTCGTTTTTCCCGGCTCTTGTAGCTGGACCGATTGTGAGAGCCGATTATTTTCTTCCACAAATTGAAAAAAATGCAGAGGCAACCAAAAGCGACATATATGGAGGTTTCTGGCTTATAATAGTAGGTATTGTAAAGAAGGCTCTTATCGCTGATTATATTTCGCAATTCAATGATCTGATTTTTAATGATCCTTCATTGTATACCGGAGTTCAGACGTTGATGGGAGTATTGGGGTACACAATGCAGATCTATTGTGATTTTTCAGGTTATTCGGATATGGCTATCGGTCTTGCATTGATTATGGGTTTCAGACTTGGCATCAATTTTGATTCGCCTTATCAGAGCAGAAATCTGACAGAGTTTTGGCGTCGATGGCATATATCGCTATCTTCATGGTTGCGCGATTATGTTTATATACCTCTTGGCGGCAACCGAAAGGGAACATTGCGCACTTATATCAACAATTTTCTCACAATGCTCATAGGAGGTTTATGGCATGGGGCGGCGTGGAAATTTGTATTCTGGGGAGCGATGCATGGTTTAGGTCTTGCCGTTCACAAGGCATCGATGCCGGTTTTAAAGAGGATACCGGATAATTTCATAACCGGATTCCTGTTCTGGCTGATTACATTTGTATATGTATCGCTTCTTTGGGTCTTTTTTAGGGCTGCCTCTTTTGAAGATTCTGTACTTATAATAAATAACATATTTGTTGACTTTGAATGGAATCAGATTCCGCAGTTCTTTGAGGCAAGAATGGTATGGTGTGTAATGATGATCTCGCTCGTAGTTTTTCATTTCATCCCGCAGAGGTGGGCAGATGTCTGCCAGTATGCATTTATAAAGAGTCCTTGGATTCTGAAACTTCTTATATTCCTTGGTGTCGTGCAGCTCGTAATAGAATTTATGTCGGAAGAAGTCGCTCCTTTTATATATTTTCAGTTCTGAATTAGAAAGTGGATTAAAACTGATGTTCGGGGCGATTTTTGTCAAGGACATAACATATGGAAAATGCGTTTGGGTCGGGTCATTTATGTCCCGACCCAATTTGTATCAAAAAAAAGCGAAAAAAAATATTATTCGCATAAATCTGTGTCTTGCAGTCATTTAATATGGTTATCAGGGAATATTTCGCAATTTTTCGCAAATTTTTTTGTTTTAAAATTTGCACGGTAAAGAAATTTGATATA
>CAMWMW010000350.1 GCA_947175455.1 uncultured Porphyromonadaceae bacterium
GGGTATATACAGCCCTGCGGACAGGTGTCGTATGCGTGACAATGAATGGCATGGATTCTGCCCCGCGTGCCGCCGTGCCCTCAACTCTCTGATAGATTTCTACGTTAAGGAATAGGGGAGACGGCTCGAAACGGGGCGTTGCGGGGTTTGACAGGGATGTGACGCGAAGGGGCGTGTATGAACTGAAATTTCATTGCTTATGATTCTGAATATAGTGTTTCTCATATTGGGTCTTGTGCTGATTCTTGTGGGAGCAAACGCGCTTACCGATGGCGCGTCGTCGCTTGCCAAGCGGTGGGGAATGTCGGATCTTGTTGTCGGACTCACAATCGTGGCGTTCGGCACCTCGGCGCCTGAGCTCGTGATAAGCGTAATGTCGGCGGTAGACGGGAATGCCGGACTGGCGATTGGTAACGTGGTGGGGAGCAATATCTTCAACGTGTGTGCCATAATCGGGATAACATCCCTTGTGCGACCGATGCGTATTTCGAAAAGTATTCTGACCACGGATATTCCGCTTGTGATACTTTCGGCGCTCGTTCTGCTGACAATGGGCAACGCATCGCTCCTTGACGGCTCTAAAACCAATATGCTGACGCGGGTTGACGGTATAATCCTGCTGCTTTTCTTTCTGGTGTTCATGCATCACACCTTCTCCTCTGCCAGGCATGCCGCATCCGGCGACCCTGCGGCAAAAGGCGGTGAGTCGAAGAGAAAAATGCCGGTGTGGAAGGCATGGCTGTGGGTGGCAGGTGGTCTTGCGGGACTGATTTACGGCGGCGACAAGTTTGTGGACGGAGCTTCCGGAATAGCCGCGGGGTTAGGCGTGAGCGATGCCGTGATCGGTCTTACGATTGTGGCGGCGGGCACATCTTTGCCGGAACTTGCCACCTCGATAACGGCTGCCCTGAAAGGCAAGACAGGTATAGCCCTGGGAAATGTAATCGGGAGCAACATCTTCAATATATTCCTTGTGTTGGGATGTGCGGCAACGGTAAGACCGTTGCCATTCGGAGCCGTAGGTAATGCAGACCTGCTTATACTCACCGCAAGCTGTTTGCTTTTCTGGATATTCGGATGTGTTTATAAAGAGCGTACCATCACCCGAGGGGAGGGTGGTGTGCTTGCCGCCTGCTATGTCGGCTATATGGCATGGCTTGTGGCTACTGCTTGAGAATCAAAGGTATGAAAGTGGCATTTCATTTTAACGCGGATGATCCCTCTCTGGGATGTATCTATGGCGAGACAGTGAACAGGATAGTTTTCAACGCTCTTCTGCGGAAGCGTAATCTTAATCTGACGTCAAAGGTGTTTGTCGGCGATCTTTTGCTGGATGTATGTGCGTCGGAGGCGGTAGTCAGAGAGAGTGACGAAGCCCATATGTGTATTTCCTGTCATATGGATGACAACCGGCGTTTGAAACTATTTGAAAAATGGCTGATGGCTTCTTTAAAGGTCTGGAACACTCTTGATGCGCAAAAGCTGATTGCAGTATCTGATAACAATATCTATGTGGTGTGTCTCGAAAGCATTGACAATGATAATGCACTGTTTCTTGATAACGCCCTGAGAAACGTTCCTTCCTACCTGGGAGCAGTAGGCGTCAATGAAGCGAGCGAAATACACTGGGATCTTTATGGCACAATGCTCATAGCGCTCGGCAGGATTGTGAACCGTCAGTTCTCAATCTTCTATGATGAGGGCAGAGAACCCTTTGAACCGGATATCGCCGGCGTGGACGGTTTCGATAAAGTAGGAACCGAGAAACTTGATTTCAAGTATACGATATTTGACAAATATCATGATTATGAGCATGCGAGGAGAATCGCAGAATGGAAAGAGAAATGCGGCTCGATGCTTGCCTTTGTGGCGGATGAAGCTGTTT
Organism: uncultured Porphyromonadaceae bacterium; assembly: GCA_947175455.1. Taxonomy (GTDB): domain Bacteria; phylum Bacteroidota; class Bacteroidia; order Bacteroidales; family Muribaculaceae; genus Lepagella. Next base: position 1,886 of record CAMWMW010000350.1, read on the forward strand.
CGCGATTGTCGGATGCAGCTCCCGGGATCGGTGACAGACTTTGGGCGGCGCAGACATGTTTTGAGAGCGCGGAGACTAATGAACAGTATGCGCAGGTGGCGGTATCGTGCCGGAGGATATTCGAATATGTGATAGACGCGGTTGCACCTGTGTCAGATCAACCGACCGATACTGGACACTCAATCAAGAAGGAGATGTATAAGAATCGCCTGTTCGAATATGCACGGCAATGCAAAGTGTCGGACACGAACATCGATATGGTTACAATTGCGACCGACAATCTCTATTTGCAATGGAGCAAGCTGCATGAACTTGCCAACAAAGGCGTGCATGCGGAGGTGTACAGAAGCGAAGTGCGGCGATGTTTCATCCGCACAGTCCTGCTGCTTGACGATATAATGGCAATGCACCCGCAGCCTTTCGACATCCGCACGGACATTGATTTGGATATGCTGAAGAGATAGATAAGCTAATTCCCGGCACTTGTTTATTTAAAAAAAAACAAATGGTGGATGTTGTTGGTAACATGTGACTTAGCCAATGTGATTCAGCAAAGCTCAGCTGTGTTCAGTAAATCTCTGAAGCAGAACCCAACAAAATAATTAATAAAAAATTGCGAAAAATTTTGCAGAATAAAAAAATATTACTAACTTTGCACTCGCAAAACGGAAACAGGCAGTGCCGCAGGTTCTCAGTATTGCAAACATTAAAGTTGGTGCCATAGCTCAGTTGGTAGAGCAAAGGACTGAAAATCCTTGTGTCCCCGGTTCGATTCCTGGTGGCACCACGAACCTAAATTAAAGGTAAGTCTAAAACGCTGAATTTCAATG
>CAMWMW010000351.1 GCA_947175455.1 uncultured Porphyromonadaceae bacterium
CGTTATATATGTATCCAACGGTTTTGACACGCGCAGACAATACGGACGCGAGATTCCGGTGGAAGAGATGCACTGGATCACGGAATCACCCTTCCGCGACGGCTCCACATGCCAGAGAATAGCATTCAAGACCCGCCACTCCCCGGAGTTTTACGATGGTACCATCTCAATAAAAAATGATGGCTCATGCACCGTGACTTCCGACTCGGATATCCAGGGAATCGCGCCGGGACAGTTCGCCATAATATATTCTCCTGACAGGAGACTTTGTCTCGGTTCGGGCATGATATCGGTTCCCGCGACATCACGCAGACACAAAAAGATTTCAACAGCTCATTCCAAAGAAGCTCTTAACGACAATGGAAAGATATAGACTGGAACTCGTAGGCATTACCTACAATCAGATTGAATCCGGGGTATATGCCGTGATTTTACGTCAGGCGGGCGGAACCCGCCGCATTCCCATAATAATAGGATACCCGGAGGCTCAGGCTATCGAGTGCAAGCTGCAGGAGGTGGTGACACCCCGACCGCTTACCCACGACATGATGATGAATTTCATGAACGAATTCGGCATACGCCTCAAGGAAATCGAGATACGCCGTCTGCCGTCGGGCGTTTTCGCCGCAGACCTCATTTTCACGGACGGCACCCGGACCCATACTGTAGATTCACGGTCTTCCGACGCGATAGCGCTCGCGATCCGCGCCGACGCACCCATATATACATCTGCCGAAGTTCTTGATGAAGCGGGGTTCGATCCCGAGGAACAGGAACGCGCCCGGCAGGAGTCTCCTGCCGCCGGAAACACGAAGACCCAGTCCGTAAGAAAGAAAGCGGCAAAAGACTCTCTGGAGATTCTGAGATCCAGAATGCAGAAGGCTGCGGAAAGAGAAGATTATGAAGAAGCGGCACGCATAAAGGCGCAGATAGACGCCCTTTCCGACAACGGAATGAATAATACTGACGAATAAAATTAGAAATTTATTCAAAAATAATTTATTTTTCTAAAAATTTATTGTAAATTTGCATAAATGGATATTGCAAACACAAATTTACAATAATCTTATGAAGAACCGGAAACAAAGAGTGGAATTGATGGTTGACCTGATTAAGAACAAATGCATCGGCAGCCAGGAAGAACTCGCAAGATTGCTTGAGGAGGCAGGATACACTGTGACTCAGGCAACCCTTTCGCGTGATCTCAAAATGCTCAAGACCACAAAGATACCTACTGACCGGGGCGGATACATGTATATTCTGCCCGACAGTAATTCACTGAAAGACAAATTGCTGGCTCGCGGTCAGCTACCCATAAACGCCAACTATCAGAGCGGGTTCATTTCGCTCACGTTCTCCAGGAATGTGGCTGTGATAAAGACCCGCAACGGATATGCGGCAGGTCTGGCATATGACATTGACATGAGCAATGCCCCGGAAATTCTCGGCACAATACCGGGATCCGACACCATCATCGCCATTCTGCGCGAGGATGTGAGTCATGAGAAAGCCCGGGCGATATTCTCCCGTCTTTTGCCTCTTGACCAGAAAATCCCCACTTTCTGAGCCGGAATCAGACAGAAGGGCAAAAAATATCAGGTAATATTAAGTCGGTATGATAAAAGTAGCAATCACAGGAGCTGATTCTCCGGATGCCGGAGAATTGTTGAGAATACTTGTGAACCACCCGGAAGTGATAGTGACCACAGTCTCCGCTCCCGGGCGCGAGGGTTTGTCGGTGACATCCGTGCATCACGGACTGATCGGCGAACTCAAGATGAATTTTTCCGGTCCGCTTTCGATGACTCCCGACTGCTCGGTTGTCTTCGTCTGCGGCAATTCCATGACTGCGGCGGAGTTTTCCGCTCTGCAGCTGGCACGCCCCGACATCAGGTCTGTAATTGTGGATGCGATACCAAACCTCGACACCGAACGCCTCGGCGTTGTGTATGGCTTGCCTGAAATCAACCGCAAGCCTCTGGTGAGAGGCGCTGTGTCAGCCGTGGTTCCTTCGCCGGCGGCATCTGTGGTGCTTACGGCGCTTTACCCGCTGGCGATGCACATGCTCCTCAACGACTCCGTAAGGGTGTCTGTAAGTCTGCCGTCCGACATCCTGCAAAAGGACAACGGCAACGCACAAAAAGAGATTGCGCGTGTTCTTTCGCAGACCCAGCTCAGTTTCGGCGACAATTTCGATATGGAACTGAAAGCCATAGAGGGCGAACGCCGCATGAAAGCCGAAATATCCCTTTCATGCCCGGTCTCGATAGAGCAGATTCATGAGATGTATGAGATCTATGACGACCATAATTTCGCGTTCCCGGTTTCCTCTGCAGTGGATGCGAAAGAAGTCAGCGGCACCGACAAATGCGTCATCTCGCTCAATAAACCTGATGACTCGACATTGCGCATCGAGGCGGTGGCGGATCCGCGTATGCGTGGTGGCGCCGGCGAGGCGGTGCATATCATGAACCTCCTTTTCGGTCTGCACGAGAAAACCGGACTGGCACTGAAAGCCTCCGATTTTTAGAATCTCTCCGAAGTCAGAAAAAAAGCGGTAGAATCATGTCTGTAAACAAAGTCATACTCCTCGGATATGTCGGTTCCGACCCGGAAATCAGATATCCCGAAAAAGACAAGCCGGTTGCGTTCATGTCTCTGGCTACCAACGAACGATATGCCAACTCCACGGCGGAAGTAACGGA
>CAMWMW010000352.1 GCA_947175455.1 uncultured Porphyromonadaceae bacterium
TTCTTACGGTTCTTTTGGAGCGAAAAGTGGTGAGACCGGATTCCATAGCTCCCCTCTGCCGCTTTCTGATAAAGAACATGGCTTTCTTCTTTGTGCCTCCGGGGGTAGCTCTGATGCTTTATTTTGACATAATCGCCGCGGAATGGATGCCGATAACAGTTGCTACGGTGGTGAGCATTTTTCTTGTGATAGTGGTTACGGGACGTCTGCACCAGTTCATGCACAGACGTATCAAGCGCAATTCCAGATAAACACACACATACATAAACCCTGAAAGATATATTCATATGGATATTGCACTTATAATCAGAAGCGAGCTGTTTCTTATCACATTGACATTCCTTCTGTTCGGAGTCTTTTCATGGATTCAGAAGAAAAGCGGAATCGCGTTGCTGAATCCCATGATATTCACCATAGCGTGTCTGATTGGATTTCTTAAACTCACAGGTATATCATACGGCGAGTATTATGAAAGCGGACGCATGATTGAATTCTGGCTGAAGCCGGCAATTGTTGCATTGGCATTGCCTCTTTACAATGAACTGAAACATATCAGGAGCCAGTTTGTGCCGCTTCTTGTGGCTGAGCTGACCGGTTGTGTCGTGGGAATTGTCTCGGTGGTGCAGATCGCATCCTGGCTTGGCGCCGGCGAGGAGGTTGTCCGGTCTCTGGCTCCCAAATCGGTGTCGACGCCTATCGCCATAGAAATCTCCCGGCAGATAGGGGGTATTCCGGCTCTGACTTCCGCGATTGTTGTTATTGTGGGGATGATAGGAGCTGTTGTCGGACTCAGGATGATGTCATGGGGAAATGTGAAGGCTCCGGTGTCCAAAAGCCTGAGTATGGGTACTGCGGCTCATGTGATAGGCACGAGCCGTATCAGCGAATATGGCGAACGTTATGGCGCCTATGCCACTTTAGGACTTATAATAAACGGGATTCTCACCGCATTCTTTGCCGGACCCATTACGGATCTGATACTCGGTTTCAAGTGACGGACAGAGTGCTCGGGGACGGCGTGGATTGCCGTAGACCTCGCTCATGCCGCTGTGTGCCGTGCCATTATCTGTTTACTTTGGAGTAGAGATAACGCGCGAGTCCGAATAGGTAACGGCGGAATCCGGGGCGGTAGTGAAGCAGGCGGTCGAACCAGCCCATATGCTTGTCGAGAACACGTACCACCATTCCGACGAAGAACATGGCAAACAGCGTTCCCGGACCGACTACATTCCATAGCCATTTGCCGAAATATGCGTATCCGAGGATTACGGCTATTACGACCAGCGAGATGTCAACGCATATCTTGGCTTTTGCGAAAGGTATGCCACCCGCCTTGCTGATAGCCGCAGGGAAACCTTCGCCCGGCATTGTTACCGAACCGCATCTGATTTCAAACGCTATCCCGAGTCCCAATATCAGGCAGCCTGCCAGCTGTGCCGCTGATTTTGTAAGCAGAGTGTCGCATATTACAGACGATGTGAGATACATGTTTACATCAAGAAGGAATCCGAAAAGGAATCCTATTATAAGCTGAAACAGCTGCATTTTCTCGAAACGGCGCCGCAATATGAGTATCTGACCGAATACAAGCACAATGTTCATTATATTGGTATAGTCTCCGATGGTCAGCCCCGGAGCTTTCCCTTCGGCACCCGCCAGTGTCATGGCAAGAGGTATGGAAGAGATGACACTGCTTCCGAAATTTGACCGCACGCAGACTGCCACTCCGAGTGTCATTATGAAGAGTGAGCATACAAGCAGAAGATGCTGCCAGAGGAAAGAGACAATACGTTCTTTTTTAGATGTGGCGGTGATAAATCCGTTCTCTGAATTAATCATAGGCTCTTTATGAATTCCGCTATGTCGGAAAGAACATCGGGTGAGATTGTTTCTTCTATTTCCGCATATTCTGTCAGGTCTCCCGTTTTCGCGTGTTGCATGGGATGGTTCAGGTCAGGATAGACGCGGATGTCGGCTTCGGGGGCAAGACGGCGTGCCGGCATCTCGTTGAGCGATGGAGGCACCTGTGTGTCTTTTGCTCCGTAAAGAAGCAGCATGGGCACTTTTGTCTTGCCTAAGGTCTCTTGTGGATTTATCGTTATGAAAGTGTCTGTCCAGGGCTTGGGCTCGCTGAAATTCTTCATCAAAGCCTCAGACAGTTCCTTATATACGGGTCTGGCTCCCCATCCGGGACAGAAAATCTCCATTTCATCGGAGGTTATCTTTTTTCCGGGGTTGTCGATTTTATGGCGCAGAAGCTTGCCGAGAGCCTCGATGTAGTCATCAGTCATGCTTTGAGGCATTCCGGATTTTTCCATCGCGCGACGGTTCTGATACAGCAGGATACTGTCTGCCCTGACAGCCGGAGCACCCATTGTGACTATGAAATCGGGTGCGTTTTTGCGTGCGCCGAGAATGAAGGCGACCATTCCCCCTTCGCTGTGTCCGAGAATGCCGACCTTTGAAAACCGTTTGTCGGAGCGGGCGTGACTGATTGCCGCTGCCGCATCCGAGGCGTTGTCGTAAGTGGTTGCAGTCGCAGGGTCTCCGGTCGATTCGGCAAATCCTCTGTCATCATATCGAAGTGTGGCGATGCCATTGCGGGCAAGGTAGTCGGCGATTACGGCAAAGGGCTTGTGTCCGAACAGTTCCTCGTCTCTGTTCTGCAGTCCGCTTCCGCTGACCATCACCACAAGAGGAG
>CAMWMW010000353.1 GCA_947175455.1 uncultured Porphyromonadaceae bacterium
GAGGTTGTCGGCAGGTTCAGGATGTCGGATATATAAGCCGGAGTCCAGAAGAGGAAGAACCACCACACGCCGTCAGTGAGAAAACGCCCGAAGAAAATTGCCCATGTCTGGCGATACTTAAAACATTTCAGAAATGGAATCTCGTTTTTGCGGTCATCCTCAACCGCCGCCTTTTCGGCGGGAGTCTCGTCTTTGGTAACGTTATCCTGCTCAATATATTCCAGTTCCGCCTTGTTGACGAAAGGATTGCTTTCCGGTCTGCGATAAAGCCACATCCAGAACCCCATCCAGATGAAGCCCAGACCGCCGATGATAAGGAAAGCCATCTCCCAGCCGTTGCCTACACCGGCTTTCTGGAAATAAGAGGCAAGGGCAGGAATGCTCACGGGAGCGAGCAACGCGCCTACCGTAGCGCCGGCGTTGAAGATAGAGGTGGCGAAAGCACGGTCTTTCTTCGGAAAGTATTCCGCCGTCACCTTTATGGCTGCGGGGAAGTTACCCGCCTCGCCTATTCCGAGAATCACACGTGCCGCGATGAAGTAATACACGGATGTTATGGCTACCGTCGAAGCGAGGGCACCCGTGGCGCCGACAAGTTCGGCGACGTCATGCAAGCCGAGGGTGTGTTCCGTCGCCCAGCCGCATAACGCATGGAGGCATGCGCCCGCCGACCATATGAATATGGTCCACAGATAACCTTTTTTCGACCCCATCCAGTCGATGAACCTTCCTGCGAAGAGGTTCGCCACAGCATATACGATAGAGAAAATGGATGTGATGACGCCATAGTCGGTGTCGGTCCAGTGAAATTCAGGAGCTATGAATTCCTTCCAGGTGAGCGAGAGCACCTGACGGTCCATATAGTTTACAGTTGTGGCAAAAAAGAGCAGAGAGCATATCACCCATCTGAAAGAAGACATCTTTCCCTTCTGTCTGTTGTTTAGATCTGACATTTTAGCGGTTTAAGTATTTTTTAAGGTTAAAATCCGAAATAATCCCTGGCATTGCCATAAGCGATTCTGCCCACATATTCCTTTCCTATGAAATCAATCTCGGAAGCCGGCAGAAGTCCGTTCTCTATGTCATTGCCAAGAAGATTGCAAAGAGTGCGCCTGAAATACTCATGACGCGGATAACTGAGAAAAGAACGGGAATCGGTGAGCATACCCACGAATCTGCTCAGAAGTCCAAGATTGGAAAGAGCCGTCATCTGTTTCTCCATGCCGTCTTTCTGGTCAAGGAACCACCACCCCGAGCCGAACTGTATTTTACCGGCGCCGTAGCGACCGTCCTGGAAATTGCCGATCATCGTAGCCACAAGTTCATTGTCACGCGGATTGAGATTATAGATGACAGTCTTCGCGAGCTTGTCACGGGATGCGAGCATGTCAAGGAAACGGGACATCTTCTTAGCGACATTGAGGTCTCCGATAGAGTCAAAACCTGTGTCTGGACCGAGCTGCATGAACATACGGGTGTTGTTGTTGCGTATCGCCCCGTAGTGGAACTGCTGTGTCCATCCCGCGTCATGATCCATTATGGCGAACTCCACAAGCATCGCCGTCTTGAATCTGGCGGTCTCCTCTTCCGTAAGTCTTGAGCCTCCGTACACTTTGTCGAAAATATCCTCTATTTCCGCAGAAGTATAATCCTCGGCATAGAATTCCTCTATTCCATGGTCAGACAGGCGGCATCCTGCCTGTTCGAAGAACGCATGTCGCACTTTCAAGGCATCGATGAGGTCGGCAAACTTCCGTATCTCCACCCCCGACACTTCGGAAAGTTTCTCAAGATATGCCTTGAAAGCCACGGGGTCTTCTGTAGCCATCGCCTTGTCAGGACGCCACGTCGGAAGCATTTTGACCTTGAATCCGTCTTGTCTGGTCTTCAGATGGTGTTCAAGAGAATCCACGGGGTCGTCTGTGGTGCACACAACCTCCACGTTGTAATGGAGCATAAGTCCCCGCGCCGTGCGTTCCGGAGTCTGAAGCATCGCCGAACAATGGTCGTATATCTCTTTTGCAGATTCGGGATTCAGGAGGCTGTCGACACCGAAAGCAGTCTTAAGTTCAAGGTGCGTCCAATGGTAAAGAGGGTTTCTCATGCAGTAAGGTACAGTCTGCGCCCATTTCTCAAACTTTTCCCAATCGGAAGTATTTTCGCCGGTAATGAAAGACTCGTCTATACCGTTGGTGCGCATCGCACGCCATTTGTAGTGGTCGCCTTCGAGCCATATTCTGGAAAGGTTCTCGAATTTATGGTCGTTTGCCACATATTCTGGATTGAGGTGACAATGATAGTCTATAATGGGCTGGTTTTCAGCATACTCATGATACAGACGTTGCGCAACCGGTGTCTGGAGGAGGAAATTCTCGTGGATAAATGGTTTCATACTGGATGCTTGGTTTTATAGGTATTCATGATTACGGAACAGGCTCAGACCGGAAAGAGACTCTATTCTTTCCGCCGCACCCCGAGTTTTCCTTCTGCAAAGATAAAATAAAATTTCTTAATTTAAGAAATATTTGTAATTTTGCAATCGCAGACCGACTTGCAGAAGCCCCGGCCTGGGGTCATGCGGTGAGGGATGTTGTAAAAATACAAAAGAAAGCGTTTATCCGCGCTGATTCTTGACAGTCTTGAATTCTCGCAAAATTTTTGTCAAAGTCAAGGATTGAGCAACGGTAGATGCCCGTG
>CAMWMW010000354.1 GCA_947175455.1 uncultured Porphyromonadaceae bacterium
CTGCGATAGGGTGAGATAGGGCTGGATGGGGCTGAGATGGGGCTGGGATAGGACTGAATAGGGTTGGATGGGGCTGGATAGGGTTGGATAGGACCGGATGGGATGGATCCCTATCCCCATCAAGCCCTATTCAGCCCCATACAGCCCCATCTCGACCTTATCCCGACCCTATCCCGTCAGCGGGGATCGGCGGCGGTGCCGGTGTCAGGCGCTTTGTCGATCAGGTCGAGGAACTGGTCGAGTTTGGGAGTGATGATGATCTCGGTGCGGCGGTTTTCGGCGCGTCCGGAGGAGGTGGAGTTGGTGGCGATAGGGTTGTATTCGCCTCTTCCGCCTGCGGTCAGACGCGACGGGTCGATGCCGAAGTCATTCTGCAACGCCTGAACAACCGATGAAGCCCGTAATGCGGAAAGATCCCAGTTGTTGCGGATGTTGGTACGCGAGATGGGAACATTGTCGGTGTTGCCTTCCACAAGGACGTCATAATCCTTGTAGTCCTTTATTATCTTGGCAATCTTGCCGAGGATGTCCATCGCCGCCGGTGAAATGTCGTAACTTCCGCTCTTGTAGAGCATGTTGTCGGCAAGGGATATATAGACCACGCCTTTGAGAACCTTTACGTCTACATCCTTCAGCTCGTCGGTGTTGAGCGAACGTGTCAGGTTGTTGGTCAGCACCATGTTGAGAGAGTCGGATTTCGATTTGGCTTCTACAAGTTGCTTTATGTATTTGTTCGAGGCGTTGATTTCGTCTACAAGTTTGGCTATGTTCACGCTTCCCTGATGGTTGTTTGCCATTGCCTGGTCAAGGGAGGATTTGATTGCGCCATATGCCTCCTTGAGGTCTGCGTTCTGTGCTTTCAGATCCTTTATCATCACTTCCATGCTTTTTGTATTGGCATTGCATTCGATGAGTCCCTCGTTTGCCGAGCGGTATTGGTCCGCCATCTGATTATACTTCTTGTTGGAGACGCAGCTGCCGAGGGTCAGCGTCAACGCTGCGGCTGCTCCAATGATGATTCTGCTTTTCATAAACTAAGGTGTTGGTTATATTTATAATTCAGAATCATGCGCAAGGGTTCATTTTCCTGCCTTGTCTGTAATTCATTCTATATGTCTGTATCGCCCCTTCCTGTAATTCATTTTCCAGTCTTTGTTGTCTTCTCCGTAAATCATTCTTCTTGCGTTTTCCGGCTTTTCGGGTAAGAAGGGGGAGGAGGTCCGCTATTCAATGTTTTTGTAGTCGCGCAGGAATTGAGACAGATGGTACATGCCTATCGCGAGTCCGAAGCATGCCCCGGTTGCCATGCCGGCGAGAAGATAGATATCGCCCGAATTTGCATATGCAAGCCAGCCAAACAGGACGAGTGCGAAGGGAACAAGAATCATCACAAACTGCAGATGCCGTTTGCGGTAGAACATGGCTTTTTCGGAAACTTCTCTGACAGACATACGGACGCAGTCTATGCTGCCGATGCCGTAATAGAGCCACCAGTCCATGGTGAAGCATGTTATGAAGTAAACGGCAAATGCGATTGCAAGCCATATTCCGTTGTCGTGCGGGAATATTCGTTGATTCAGGAATATAAGGGATGTGGGGCAGGCGGTCATGCCTGCTATGGCAAACAGGCGGTATCGTTTCTGCAGCCGTTCGAGCGATGTGAGTGGGGTGCCGTGGCGCATGTCGCCGGCAGTCTTGACGCCTTTGGATTCAGAGGAGAGACTGCGGGTTGTGTCGCGCCATGCGGATTTCATGTCTTCGGGATTCATGTCTTTTGTTTTTAGATGGTGGGAATTGGAATCTGTCCGGATTCAATCTGTTTCTATAATATGGGTGGAGGAGCCGTGTCTTAAGATGTTGAGAGAGGGGATGTGAAGTGTGATTATTCGAATTTATGCCGTATGCGTGCGAGCTTCTCTTTTATGCGGTGAAGGCGGGTGGCGACAGTGTTTCTCGGCATACCCATGACAGCAGATATGTCGTCATATCCGGCATCATCAAGCCACATGAGGATAATTGCCTTGTCTTCTGCATGCAGAGTGGCAATGAGGCGATGCAGTGTCTCTATGCGTTCGCGGTCAGTGTCGGGTTCATCGCTTACAAGGTCATAAAGTCTGTCAAGGCTTTCCGAGGCGCGGGTGTGGCGGATCTGTTTGCGTATGGTCGATACGCAGGAGTTTATCACAACCCGGTATATCCAAGTGCGTGAGGAGGAATCACCTTTGAATGAGGGTAGTCCGCGCCAGATGTTTATCAATGCGTCCTGGCGGAGATCGTCATATTCGGCAACAGAACCGGCATATGAGAAGCATATGCCGGAAATCAGCGAATCCTCGCGCTTTATCAGGTCAAGGAATTCTTGTTCCTGATTTCCCGAATAGGAACAGGCGGTTTCCGCCTCCGGTGATGACATTATGACCAGAGCGAGCGCGAAAAGAGAACGCAGAGGAGAGGAAGCGTATGGCGTTATTGTTTCGACTGTCATTTCGTTATTGTAAATAATTCCCCAAAATTAGGAAATCATAGAGTTAGACGCAATCATATCTCGGATAGTTTCAGATAAAACGGGAAAAAGAAGGAATTGGTAAAAATACAGCGATAAAAGAAAAAGTTTGCAATTATTTCCGGCAGCTGCTTAGAGAGTGTTTAGTTTTAACTGAAATTTAATTTTACAAGTGAGCAAGGAGCAA
>CAMWMW010000355.1 GCA_947175455.1 uncultured Porphyromonadaceae bacterium
TCGATACCCGTATATAGGCAATTTTCCATGCATCACTTCCACCGGAACAATCTTAAGACCGTTGATATAGAAGGGTTTGTTATCTATAACATTCATTTTGAATGTCGGGACTCCTGGATACGGGTGCTCACGGAAGCAGTAGTCAAGACGGCGGTGAAGATCCGCATTGACATCTGCCCTCAGATATATCGGCATATCCTCATTGCCGCAAAATGGACGAAGATCATCAAAACCTCCGACATGGTCGTAATGACTGTGAGTGACAAGAACCGCATCAATATCGGCAAGACGCAGATTCAAGGCTTGCTGGCGAAAATCCGGAGACGGATCAATCAGCAACCTAAGACCGGCGGTCTCGACAAGGACGGAAGAGCGCAGCCGTTTGTCGCGCATATCGTCAGAGGTGCATACATGACACTCGCATCCCAGCTCCGGTGTTCCCTTGGAGCCTCCGCTGCCCAATATCGTAATTTTTATTCTTGTATCTATAAAATTGACTTCAGGCTTCAGTGTGATATAAAATTTTGTTCGGACACGACGTATTATCTCGTCCGAAAGTTCCATGACATCACGTCCGCTTGCCCCACCGGCATTTACAATCACCAGCGGCTGGCGGTCATAAACCATAGCTCCTCCGAATCGCACACCCTTCATACCGGCTTTGTCTATAATCCACGCTGCCGAAAGTTTCACCATTCCCTCTCCGGCTGGATAACCGGGAACATCACCGAACCCGCCATTTTTTATTTTTTGGTAAAAATGAACCGGGACAACAGGATTCTTAAAGAAACTTCCGGCACTGCCGGTTTCCGATGGTTCGGGAAGTTTGGATTTCCTTATAGATGTCACTTCTTTTGCAACCTCCTGAATTGTCGGATATTTTCCAAGTCTCTCCCTCATTGATTTCAAGGGTCCGTAATCAAGACTCATCGGGATCCCGTCCGGGCGAAGTCGGAAAGAAACCCTAAGCACATAATACCTTCCGCGAACATCGTCTTTCTTAAACACGCTGTCACGATATCCGAAACGGCATTCCTCATTGGAAAAACGCACTGTCTTTCTGGTCAGGGTGTCAAAACATTCCACAGCATGTATCACATCCTTTGCCTCAACGCCATAAGCCCCTACATTCTGAATTGCCGAAGCGCCCACCTCTCCGGGGATATGCGCAAGATTCTCCACTCCCGCGAGATTTCGTTCAAGACACCACTCCACAAAGTCAGTCCATTTTTCTCCGGCACCGGCTATGGCATACACTGTTTCGTCATCTTTACGATACTCCTTAATGCCTTTTATAGCCGAATGCAGCACAAGACCGTTGAAGTCGTCAAGGAAAAGCAGATTGCTACCTCCTCCGATGTGAAGGACCTCGTTGTTCAGAAATTCCTCTTTTCTTGACAATGCCAGAAGCTCTCTCTCTGATGAGTACTCGGCAAAATATCTTGCCTTCACCGGAATACCGAAGGTTGTGAAGGATGTTATATCTTTGTTTTCTATGATTTCCACCATACTTTTATCTATTTTTATGACCGTATTTTTTTCAGAAACGCCCGGAAAACCGTTAAATCAATTTTTAAATTCCTGAACGACACAAGTAACCCGTCCTGAAACTTCATATATGAGCCATTCGGATATTGCCAGAAATCGATTGTTGAATTCCAGTCATGACCGGAATTGACATCAGTCGGATTACCGAGAGAAAGCTTGCATTCCTCTTTAGTCATACCAAGCCTGACTTTTCCTTGTTGAATCAGCGACCACACCTCCTTGTCTATGCCGGGATAACGTTCCTTTGGATCGGAAAGACTGAATATATTCTGGAAAGTACGGCTTTCCATACCGGCGGTTCCTGCATTCATATACAACATGGCAGGTGCGCCATTTTCATCAGTTATATTTATACTGAGGGGAAATACCATCGTGCCGGGACGAACATCCGTGATCTCTACCGGCACGAATTTGCGTCCGTCTATCCTGGTGCCGTCAAAGTCATACCATAACTGAGATCTTGTCCAGACTTTCCTGCCGACAAGCAGATCTCTGGCACGGTCTACAAGTTCCAGATCTATAAGCATCGGCACATCCATACTCGAAATGACCTTCCCTGCGGTTTCAAGACTCTTACCCGTGGAATACTGCAATGTATTCGATCCGTTTCTGAACACTATAACAGCTTCATCAGAACCTCCCGGAGTCGTTTTCAGGGTTACACCTGCATATTCTATCGTTTTCCCTCCAAGTTCAGCCTCTTCCGGATTTACAGAATTGGGATCAAACACAAGTGAGGCGCGATTGTCTGATACAAGAAAACGCTTGCCGGGTTCCCATTCGCCAAGTTTAGGCGCTTTCAGAACTTCCATCAGTTTTTCTTCAGGCGAAACTTCGATTTGCCTGCGTTCGCTCTTGGAAAGCTTAATTGTCTTGGTACTCTCTATACCCGTATGACAACTCATTGCCATACAACAAAATACAACACAATATAATATATATGAATATTTCGTCATGCTTTAGGATTGTAAAAATTTCTTTCAAAATTAGTGAAAATTTTTGAGGAAATCTTTGTCATGTCAAAAAATATATATACCTTTGCACTCGCAAAACGGAAACAACGGTTTCCAGACTGCAAAACGGCGGGATAGCTCAGTTGGTTAGAGCGTCGGATTCATAACCCGGAGGTCTCGAGT
>CAMWMW010000356.1 GCA_947175455.1 uncultured Porphyromonadaceae bacterium
TCGTCAATCCATGTGGTAATGAGGTCGGTTATGTAGATGTTCAGTATCTTCAGTGATTCCGCCTTGCCAATGTCTTTGACAAGCGGACTGGAGGAGATTGCGTATATCGACAGTCCAAGAAGTATACGCTCCAAATCGGGATGATAGCAGAAGAGGCTGTCATCGGGGTATTTAAACGAGGAACGCCATTCCGAGTATATCTGTTCGGATGTTATCATAGTGTGGTGCAGACCTTACAAAGCGTTTAAAGGTTAAGAGTTAGGAGCGGGGGCTAGGAGAGATTATTGATAGGTTTCAGCCAACTGCTTGTTGAATTCCAACGCCATACGGTAGGCAGCGCGGTCGTGGGGGGTGAGGTCGATGCGGGTGGAGAGTTCGGATAAGATGCGGTTGTCGAGTTCCATCTTTTCGTCGAAACCGAGTATGACCGGGAAAAGAGAGCCGACAAAGCGGCGGTAGCTGCGGAGTATCATGGAGCCGAGTGTCGAGAGGTCTCCGACACGGTTGTGTTCGTACCATCCGTGCTTCGCATTGTCGGCATCATCGCCAAGTTCCTTGTCAAGGTTCTCCCGCATAATGAGCGCAAGCCGCTGATAATTCTCATATGCCGTCACTCCTGGAAAACAGCCGTGCTCCATGAGTGCCGCCAGCCATCTGTCTGACAGCTCGCGGCGTGCTTCCTCCGATATTTCATATACCTGACTTTCGGCTATCCGACGGTTGCCGCGTCGCCACGCGTCAAGTATGCGGCGCCTGTGCGTGTCTATGAACCTGCGGTCGGGCATACGGCTGTATCCCAACCGGTACATCGTCTCGTAACATTCGAGCAGCAGTGAGATTTCTTCCTCTTTGCAGACAGACAGTTCCAGACTGATTCTGTCGCTCATCCGGCGGCACTCCTGACGCAGGGATGTCTCCTCTGACGTTGCCTTATGTCCGTCGAACACCAGCATTCCCGACATCTGGCTTTTCATGGCAAGATAATGGGAATAACCGGTAATATCTTTCATTTCTGTCATGTATGCTGTCTGTCGCGTCATTTTAACTTAAGCTGTTTAAGGCGGATGGAAAATCAGGATACAGACTCCACGAAGGTTTCGTCTATCTTGACGTCATTCCACCGTATAAAGGAGGATTCCGACAGTCTGAGCACGTAGGTGCAGCTTCCGTCCACATTCCGTATTTCCCTTACTATCCCTTCCTGACCTTCGAGCAAACCGCCGCCGCTGATCCTGACTTTGTCGCCTATTGCGGCGGCATGGCGGTTTACCAGTTCCATCTCCACATCTGCAGTAAGTTTGCCGATATGACGCTGAAATCTGGTCATCTCGCTGCGGGAGATGAATGAATACGGACTGTCGGGACTATTCGTCACCCGATAACACCAGGCTTTGCTGCCTGTCAGACTCATGAATCTGCCAACCTTGTCGCTGCGCATCCGGAAAAAAAGCAATCCCGGAAGATAAGGAAGCTCTTCGGTGACCATCTTCCGGTTTTCCCTGCGCACTACTTTTCTCACAGGATAATAGAATGACAGTTCTTCGAACCCGCTGCCTTTGAATGCATTCT
This sequence comes from uncultured Porphyromonadaceae bacterium, assembly GCA_947175455.1. Classification (GTDB taxonomy): domain Bacteria; phylum Bacteroidota; class Bacteroidia; order Bacteroidales; family Muribaculaceae; genus Lepagella. Next base: position 1,570 of record CAMWMW010000356.1, read on the forward strand.
CTTCCGATGTAATGTCTTCGGGCGAGATGCCCGAACGCAATTTCATCACGTACCAGCGCACGGTCTTGTCATTGATGGCATCTGCCACGCGATTTATGATGCTGCATTCTCGGTCAGCGTCAATGTCTGCCGGCTCCACAAGCGAGAGAAACGCCCAGTCACGTGGAAGTTCCGGCAATATGGCTCTGATTTCACCATATGTGACTCCGTTTCCAAGAGCGGTGTGAATCCACATCGAAGTAAGCGATTCCCGTGAGAACTCCGTGCCGAAGTCCATGCCTGACATTCGCAAAACAGTATGCATGTCGGCAAGAAGGTCGTGGATTATCCTTTGCTCACGCTTCTTCCCCTGTCCTAAGGCAAATACATATTTCTGCTGTGGTGACACCCGCATTCCGTCTATTATGTCACCGGCATGGAGACAGGTAGCAACCGGATCTTCAAACCGCAGTCGCACAACATCTTCCAACGATGATTTTACGTTATACAGCAGATAGAGTACTATATTTACAGTCTGCCAGTCAGACGATGACTTCTCTTTTTTGAGTAACCGGGGAATCAGCGAAAGATTATCGGCAATTTTACTATCCTGACATTCAGATTGCCTGTGCAATTCTGCTTTTACCGTTACAAACGGATCCTCGCAACCGCACTTAATGCCGGAGATATCGGTGACACCAAGGAATAGAGTATGTAACGCTCCTACATATCTTCTGCATGTGGTGAGCTTCATCCCTTTGCAGAGCATGTCTGTCACCCATAGCCGGAGATTCTTTGCCGTCAGACTGTGGAAGGAGTGTCTTTCAGCTGAGCGCAGAAATGATGGCACTACCCTGTCGGCAACCATTGCCGGACAATCCACACCCGGACCACTTTCGACAAATTCAAAGAACCGATCCACTATATATCACTTATTGCAAGTCAATTACCTTGAATTACTCGCTGCACGGAATGTTTCGTTCACACTATACTTCTTCTTCCCTCCCATCCGCTCACACAGCGGATAAAAAGGAAAATACCGATTTATATTCTGTCAGAAATACCGACATCAAACAAAGCATACACATGCCTTTAAAATCCATATCTCTTGGGAAGAGACATGGAT
>CAMWMW010000357.1 GCA_947175455.1 uncultured Porphyromonadaceae bacterium
ATCCCTTAATAATGTGGAATTAAATTGCTAACTTTGTAAAAAGTTAAGCAAACGCGAAGAAAAACAATAAAGAATTTTATGTTACAGACATTCAAAAAAACCATCGCTCTGCCCGACGGACGTGAGATCACGATCGAGACAGGCAAGCTTGCCAAGCAAGCGGATGGAGCGGTGGAGGTGCGCATGGGCAACACTATGCTCCTCGCTACCGTATGTTCGGCAAAAGAAGCCGGCGAGGGCGTTGACTTCATGCCCCTCACAGTGGAATACAAAGAGAAATACGCCTCCATCGGCCGTTATCCCGGAGGCTTCCTTAAACGCGAAGGACGCGCCAGCGACTACGAGATTCTGACCTCCCGCCTGGTTGACCGCGTTCTCCGTCCTCTCTTCCCCGACAACTATCACGCGGAGACTTTCGTAAACGTCACCCTCTATTCGGCTGATGAAAACGACGCTCCCGACGCATTGGCAGGCATTGCCGCCTCGGCGGCGCTCGCTGTAAGCGACATTCCTTTCAACGGTCCCATTTCCGAAGTGCGCGTGGCGCGTGTCGACGGCGAATGGGTGATCAACCCTACTTTCACACAGATGGAGCGTGCAGACATCGAGCTGATGGTCGGTGCCACATACGACAACATCATGATGGTGGAAGGCGAGATGGATGAAGTTTCCGAAGCAGAGCTTCTCGAAGCCCTCAAGGTCGCGCATGAAGAAATCAAGAAACACTGCGTGGCACAGATGGAGCTTGTAAAAGAAGCAGGTAAGGAAGTGAAACGCGAATACTGCCACGAAGTAAACGACGACGCCCTTCGCGCCGACGTTCACGCCAAATGCTACGACAAGGCATACGCCATCGCCCGCACAGGCTCTGCCGACAAACACTGGCGCAATGAGTCTTTCAAGGCAATATGCGAGGAATATATCGAGAATCTTCCCGAAATGACGGAAGAGCAGCTTGAGAACTACACCGAAGACCAGCGCATAGCTATGGTGAAACGCTACTACCACGATGTGGAGAAAGAAGCCATGCGCCGCTGCGTGCTTGACGAGGGCATCCGTCTCGACGGCCGCAAGACCACCGAGATCCGTCCCATCTGGGCTGAGGTCGATTATCTTCCCGGTCCTCACGGCGCCGCAATCTTCACCCGTGGCGAAACTCAGGCACTCGTAACCGCCACACTCGGCACCACACTCGACGAGAAGATCGTGGACGATGTGCTCAACCAGAGCAAAGAGCGCTTCCTGCTCCATTACAACTTCCCCCCCTTCTCTACCGGCGAAGCCCGTCCGCAGCGCGGTGTAGGCCGTCGCGAGGTAGGTCACGGAAATCTCGCGCACCGCGCCCTCAAGCGCATGTTCCCGGACAACTTCCCCTATACATGCCGCATCGTTTCCGACATCCTCGAATCAAACGGCTCGTCATCAATGGCAACCGTCTGCGGCGGCACCCTTGCCCTGCTTGATGCCGGAGTGCACATGAAACGTCCCGTGGCAGGTGTTGCAATGGGTCTGATCTCCGACGAGGGAGCAGTGAAATATGCAGTCCTTTCCGACATCCTCGGCGATGAGGACCACCTCGGAGACATGGACTTCAAGGTGACAGGAACCACAAAAGGTATCACAGCCACCCAGATGGACATCAAATGCGACGGTCTCAGCTATGAGATTCTTGCCAAAGCTCTTGAACAGGCAAAACAGGGCAGACTTCACATTCTCGGCATCATAGAGGAAACAATCCCCGCTCCTCGCGAGGACTACAAGCCGCACGTTCCGCGTCTTGTCACTCTTGAGATACCCAAGGAGATGATCGGTGCCGTAATAGGACCGCAGGGAAAAGTCATCCAGGGAATCCAGGAAGAGACCGGCACTGTCATCTCTATCGATGAAGACGAGAAACTCGGCATCGGCAAAGTGGAGATCGCATCTAAAGACAAAAGCAGCATTGACGCGGCTCTCGCCAAAATCAAGGCGATCGTCGCGCAGCCCGAAGAAGGTGAGGTATACGACGGTACCGTCCGTTCGATTCTCGACTTCGGAGCATTCATCGAATTCATGCCCGGTCGCGACGGACTCCTCCACATCTCCGAAATTTCATGGGATCGTCTTGACAACATGGAGGCAAGCGGTCTGAAAGAGGGAGACAAGGTAAAAGTCAAGCTCATCGAGATTGACAAAAAAACCGGCAAATACCGTCTTTCAATGCGTGTTCTCACGCCCAAGCCCGAAGGATATGTAGAGCGCGAGGCACGTCCCCGCCGCGAAGACCGTCCGCGTCGCGAAGGTGACAGAGGAGGCTTCGAGCGCGGACCCCGCCGCGATGGCGACAGAGGACCCAGAGGTCCCCGCCGTGACGGAGACCGCGGTCCCCGCACCTTCACCCCCCGCAACCGTGAGGATTAATCACAATGGAGTTCTCAGAGAACTCCGATAGAACCAATACATCCGGAGGCTGAATCGCAGATGTGCGATTCAGCCTCTTTTATATATCGGATCATGAAATTTTATATATCAGACCATGAAATCAAGCGACCTCAAACCAAAAGAAAACGATATAAAAACTAAAGAATGTTAAAAAGCAAATTATTTTTGATGTTATATAGCATATATCAGAAATATTTTATAATTTTGCAGTGAGTTTTTCATGGTATTAGATTTTAAGGTTAAC
>CAMWMW010000358.1 GCA_947175455.1 uncultured Porphyromonadaceae bacterium
GGTCAAGAAAGAAAGGATGGCAGAGATCGCTGCCACCCTCGCTTTCTCTTCAATACAGAACAATGATAAGGTAGGTGTGATATTCTTCAGTGACAAGATTGAAAAATTCATACCTCCAAAGAAGGGCAAGAAACATATATTGCTTATAATTCGTGAGATAATCAATTTCGAGCCTGAAAGTAGCGGCACGAACATAGATGTGGCGCTTCAGTTTATGACAAATGCCATTAAAAAAAGGTGTTCGGCTTTTCTTATCAGTGACTTTATTGATGATCATGATTATTTCAAAAGTATGTCGATTGCAAACAGAAAGCATGATCTTGCATCAATACAGGTATATGACCGACGCGACGCGGAGATGCCCGATGTCGGTCTTGTCCGGGTCCGGGATCTTGAACGAGGCACAGACCGTTGGCTCGATACCTCATCATCGTCTGCGAGGAAGGCTTATGCCAAGGCTTGGTATGAGCGACAGCAACGGCTCGCGTCTGTAACAGCCCGCAGTGGTGTTGATCTTGCATCGGTAACTACTGACGAAGACTTCGTAAAAGCGTTGTTGGGATTATTCAGAAGACGCGGTTCGAGATAATCGCATAAATGGAATTCATAGATTCATTTTTATCCAGATGCTACAAAAAAAGACAATATTGGCATTGACAATGGTGCTGATGGCGGTTTTGCCGTTGTCGGCATCCCGTACACTTGTCACTGCCAGACTCGATTCCGCGATTCTTATGATGGGACGTATGACCCATATGAAAGTATCTGTGGACCAGAATAAAGATGCCAAAGGAGTTTTCCCTCTGTTTTATCAGATGAAGGAGAACGGGATAGTGGGTGTGTGTGGCGACAGTGTGGAGCTTCGTGCTCCGATCAAGTCGGATACATCTGAAAAAGGGGGAATGCTTCATATTGAATATACGATTCCGGTTCAGGCATTCGATTCCGGTTATTATCAGCTTCCGGAAATCGCGTTTGTTGTCGGACGTGACACTGCCTTTTCCAACAAACTTGCGTTGAAGGTCGTTCCGGTTGTTGTAGATGCGAATACTCCAATTGATGATTATGCGAATGTCGCTGATCCCGAAGACAAGTCTATATTTGATGCCGTGCCCGATTGGGTTATCGATTATTGGTGGGTCATTTTGTTGGTTCTCATTGCCGTGGCGGCATTTCTGTATGCATGGATGAAATATAAGAAAGAGGGTTCCATATTAGGTAAGAAACCGGAACCCACTCCATATGAAGTCGCTGTCTCAGCCTTGCGAGAACTTAAAGATAAGAAACTTTGGGAGCAGGGCATGGAAAAGGAGTATTTTACCGAACTCACGGATATATTGAGAGTGTATCTGTTCGGTCGTTTTGGTATAAACGCGATGGAAATGACCTCCCGTCAGATTCTCGGCGCGCTTAAGAACAACAAGGAGACTCGGGACAAACGTGATTATATAAGGCAGATACTGAACATGGCGGATTTTGTGAAATTCGCAAAAGTGCGTCCTTTGCCGGATGACAATATCGCATCTTTTGAAAATGCATTGAAGTTTGTAGAAGAGACCAAACCTCTTCCACCTGCTGATGATGAGCAATCTCCGGAAGCGAATCCGAATCAAAACGGTAATTCCAAGAAAAAGAATAAGAAAAAAAATGAAAGAAAGGAGGTGAGCCGTGATGTTTAAGCATCCTGCACTGCTGCTGTTGTTTCTAATATATATACCACTTATTGCGTGGTATATATGGAAATGGCGAAACTCAAGTCCATCGATGGGAGTTTCGACGACCTCCGCGTTTTCAGGTATCCTCACGTCCTGGAAAGTCTGGCTGATGCATTTCTGCTTTGCTCTCCAGCTTGTTGCAATCGGCGGGTTGATTGTTGCCTTGGCTCGGCCTCAGACACACGATTCGCAGCGTACATCCAGAGTTCAGGGTACAGATATAGTGCTGGCACTTGACATATCAAGCTCTATGCTTGCCACAGATCTTGCGCCTACACGGTTCGATGCCGCCAAAGATGTAGCCCGTAAATTCGTTAACCAACGTGTTGATGACAATATCGGTTTTGTCGTTTTTTCCGGAGAAAGTTTGTCGCTGATGCCTTTGACAAATGACAAACCGGCTCTGATTAATGCAATAAGTGGCGTTAAGACCGGATTGTTGAATGACGGTACTGCAATAGGAGATGGTCTGTCAAGCGCGATTAACCGTTTGACATCAGGTAAGGCCAAGTCCAAAAGTATAATCCTTCTTACAGATGGAACAAACAATGCAGGTGATGTGGCTCCTGCAACAGCTGCGCGTATCGCGAAGGAAAAAGGGATAAAAGTCTACACTATCGGTGTCGGTACCAACGGTACAATTCAGATAACGGATCCCTATGGATTCTCGACTACCACGATGGAAACAAAAATTGATGAGACCGCCCTCAAAAATATTGCCGATATAACGAACGGAAAATATTTCAGGGCTACGGATTCAAGAATGTTGAGCGAGGTTTTCAATGAAATTGACGCTCTTGAGAAAACTACTCTTGATGTCAATAAATTCACCCAGACGGAAGAAAACTTTATGCCGTGGGTTCTGGTTGCCATTTGTGCCGTAGTGCTGCAACTGTTGATAAGATATACTTTACTTCGCAGAATTCCTTGATTAATACAATATAGAG
>CAMWMW010000359.1 GCA_947175455.1 uncultured Porphyromonadaceae bacterium
GTGATGGTTCTTGCCGGTTGCGGCGAACCGAAATTCAAAGTGTCGGGAGAAGTGGAGGGTGGAGCCGACCGTTCGCTGGTGCTTGAAAAATCTGACTTTCACGGACGCTGGATTCCGGTTGACTCCGTTAGAATCAAGTCTTCGGGCAAATTTGAAATGGAGTCTGACGCACCTGCCTCGCCGGAGATATACCGTCTTTCGCTTGACGGCAAGTTTATCTATTTCCCTGTTGATTCCATAGAAAGCATAACTGTTGATTCTCCTGCCGCGAATTTCGGTTCCGACTTCACGGTGGGCGGTTCGGAGCAGGCAGCAAATCTTGCTGCGTTCGAGAAGGAGCTTATGGCTCTTGATTTCGCGGATGAGGCAAAACGCGATGAGTTCAAGAAAAGTGTCTACAACAAATATCTCAAGGATTCGCATGGCGGTATCATAGGTTATTATGTGCTTACAAAGATAGTCGACGGCAAGCCGCTTTATGATCCGGCTTCCGCTTCGGATGCAAAATATTACGCCGCTGTCGCCACAGCGTTCGAGCAGTTCCGTCCCAATGATCCTCATGCGGGAATGTTGCGTGATGTCAGCCTTCAGGCGCTGCGCCGCCGCAATGCCGGACAGGGGAAGACGCGAGTGGTAGAGGCGGAGGAGATAACGATGCTCGACATTGATCTGCCTGATGAGAACGGCAAGAATGTGAAGCTTTCCGACATTGCAGGTAAGGGTAAAAAGACGGTAGTGATTTTCAGTATGATGAACCAGCCGGAGTCTCCTGCCCTGAACATCGCGCTCTCTGAGTTGTTTGACAGTTTCGGCGGCAATGTGGCTTTCTATCAGGTTTCCTTTGATGCTGACCAGTATGCATGGAGAGATGCGGCACGCAATCTCCGCTGGACAACGGTCATTGATCCGGCGGGTATGACTTCAGACGCGCTTCGTTCCTATAATGTCGGTTCCATGCCTGTTTTCTTTGTCTATACGGCAGACGGTCAGCTTGCAGACCGCGCGCAGAGTGTGGCTGAACTGCGAAAGAAACTCTAAACGGACTTAGCGACAACTTCTGAAAATTCCTGCAGATATGGATTGGAAAGACATGCTGTCTCAGCTTAGAGACGATTTGCCTCAGGTGGAGGATTCTGCGGCTGAGGCGGCTGATGAGACGAAGGCGGAAAAGCCGGGACTGAAGAAGGGAACAATCCGCATAGTCGTGGAGAAAAAGGGTCGCAAGGGTAAGACCGCAACGATAGCGGAAGGTTTTACATGTGATGACGATGAGCTGGAGGAGGTGGCGTCAAAAGCCAAGCGGCATCTTGGTGTAGGCGGAAGCGCGAGAGGCGGTGAGATCCTGATGCAGGGTGAATGCCGCGAACGTTTCGCCGCATTTCTGCGCACGCTCGGCTATACCGTAAAATGACCCAAGATATAAGAACTGACAGATAACAACGACAAACCGTGGCTCTTGCGGACCACGGTTTGCGAGAAAGGCTCCGACTCTCGTAGGAGCCTTTCCTCTTCGATTAAGGTCAAAATAATAATCAATTACCCTGTTGCTTGCATGCTTATAATGATTCTGTCATTATCTGTGTAAAACGTAAGTTGTTGTAAACCTACCGGGGAACATTCGTCCCCGATGCAAAATTACATAAGACTATTTTCTTTGCAAAATTTTTCATGTTGTTATAAAACATACTTTTACAATCAGATATGCGGCAGTCGTCCAAATCGCTTCCGGATTCGGTACGGATTCAGTTTGTCAATTATTTTTCTTCAACCCGATAAAATTCGTTATATTTGTGATTGTATTCGAATGACAAACGGACAGAATCGGTTCCTTTGCTTGGAATGACATTACTGCATATAATAACATTAATGCACAGATGCTGAATTTAGATAAGTTTATTGCCGAATGTGTGACGGAGCGTCCACGTTCGATGTTTATTGACGATATTGATGCCAACCGTGACGTGCTTTCGCGTGAGATATGCGGAAAGAGTGTGCTTGTGATCGGTGGCGCCGGTTCGATCGGTTCCTCTTTTATAAGGGCGTTGCTCCCTTTCAGACCGTCGAAGCTCGTTGTGGTGGATCTTAACGAGAACGGACTTGCAGAACTGACGCGTGACCTGCGTTCAACCGAAGGTATGTATGTGCCCGATGAATTTGTCACCTATACCATGGATTTCGATTCAAGAGTATTCCGTAGGATATTCCGTGAGGAAGGCGGGTTCGATATTGTCGCCAATTTCTCAGCGCATAAGCACGTGCGTTCGGAAAAGGACAGAAATTCTGTGCAGGCATTGCTTGAGAACAATGTGGTGAAGGCGGCGGGATTGCTTGAACTTCTCGCTTCCAGACCTCCGCGACATTTCTTCTGTGTCTCGACCGACAAGGCTGCCAACCCTGTCAATATAATGGGTGCGAGCAAGCGGATAATGGAGGATCTGATCATGGCATATGCCGACAGATTCAAGGTTACTACAGCGCGTTTTGCGAATGTGGCTTTCTCCAACGGCTCTTTGCCCGCCGGTTTTGTGGAGCGGGTCATGAAAAGGCAGCCGATAGCCGCGCCGGAGGATGTGTTGCGTTATTTCGTTTCGCCGGAGGAGAGCGGACAGATTTGTCTGCTTGCTTGTATTCTCGGGAGAAACGGAGAG
>CAMWMW010000360.1 GCA_947175455.1 uncultured Porphyromonadaceae bacterium
AATCACGTTATGAATATATGAAACGAATAATTGAAATACTGTCAATATTGCTGATTACAGTGACGGCAACCGGGTGTATCAATGATGATGTCGAACCTGTGTGGTCGTTGCAGACGGGTGACAGACTACCTGATTTTGAAATTACTCTTGATGACGGATCGACCGTAAAAACGGAAATGCTGAAAGGCCGTAAGAGTGTCATTGTGTTTTTCAGCACAGGCTGCGGTGATTGCAGGCGCGAATTGCCTGTCGTGCAGGATTATTATGAAGCGTGCATGAAGCGGGACCCCGATTGTTTCTTCGTATGCATATCGCGGGAAGAGGGTGAGGCTTCGGTAAAAGCCTATTGGGAAGAGAACCGGTTTACTATGCCTTACTCCGCCCAGACCGACCGTAGAGTCTATAACCTTTTTGCCTCGTCGGGTATTCCCCGCCTCTATGAGGCAGACGAGAATCTGGTTATAACACGCGTCACCGAAGGATATTGAAACGCAGTCGCAAACGGTAAAAGAATACCAAGTGGAAAAATACTAATAAGAACAATAAATGAATACTAATGTGAAACATTTCGGTTACGACCGGAAGTCAGTGAAACCAGGCATATTGCATTTTGGAGTGGGGAATTTCCACCGTGCCCATGAAGAGGCGTATACCGATGCCTTGATGATGACAGATGCCGGTCAATACGGGTGGGGGATTACAGGTGCGATGCTGTTGCCCTCCGACGAGCGTCTGTACAGGGCGCTTAAGGAACAGAGCGGAGAATACACCCTTACCATTTGCGGACGCGACGGCACAGAGGAGACCCGTGTAATCGGTTCGCTCACAGACGTTGTCTGGGCTCAGGAGGATTCCGAAAGGATAATAGACCTTGTCGCCGACGGTGATATCAGGATAATATCCATGACCATTACCGAGGGTGGATATAATATCGACAAGGAAAGCGGAGCATTCATGACCGACAGTTCTCAGATCGCTCATGACCTCGTGAACCGTCTGACACCGAAGACGGTTTTCGGCTTCATAGCCGAAGGACTCCGCAGGCGTCGGGACAATGGCGTCGGGGGTGTGACGCTTCTCAGCTGCGACAATCTACAACACAACGGGGACACCGCCCGTAAGGCTTTCATGAGTTTCTTTAAGGCGCAGGACAGCGAGCTTGCTGTCTGGGCGGAGGAAAATATGTCGTTTCCCAACAGCATGGTCGACCGCATCACCCCCGCTACGCTTGCCGCAGACATCGAACGGCTGAACAGGCGTAACGGAACGGCAGACAAGGCGCCGGTGTATTGCGAGGATTTCATACAATGGGTTATCGAGGACAAGTTTGTCGCCGGTCGCCCCGAATGGGAAAAAGCCGGGGTGGAGTTTACAGATGATGTCACAGCTTATGAGAATATGAAACTCAGTCTGCTGAATGCATCTCACACCCTGCTGTCATATCCCGCGTTTCTTTCCGGCTACCGGAAAGTGGACGAGGCGATGAGTGATTCCAGAATCGTGAAGTTCGTGAAAGATTTTATGGACAAAGATGTCACGCCATATGTTCCGGCACCGGGTTCCGTGAATCTTGAGGAGTACAAGCGTACTCTGATTGAAAGGTTCGGCAACAGCTCTGTCAGTGACCAGATAGCCCGTCTTTGTTTTGACGGAATATCCAAGTTTCCGGTCTATATCGTTCCGAACCTCGGCAAGATGCTTGCCGACGGGAAAGATCTTGTCCGCATGGCATTTCTGACAGCCGTCTATCGTGATTACCTGAAGTATCACAGGGATGACAACGGAAACGCCTTTGAGGTCTCTGAGCCGTGGCTCACGGATGTAGACAACCGTGTCATAGCTTCTGACATCGAAGAGGATTTTCTGGGTCTTTCAGCTTTCAAGGGTGTGGCGCTTAAAGAATCGGAAGTTTTCACAGATCTTTACAAAACATTCTGTGGCAGGCTGAGGAGGGAAGGAACTATGTCAACCCTTGAGTCGATCATTCAATGACGGTCTGCCATGCTCTTCGAAACTGTTAAATTTAGCTTTCATTCGCTCAGAACAGAGGCGGTAGTTTTCTGAGGGAAAGAAAATAATGATAAAAGAGAATGAGGTCCGGAAGATATATCTTCCGGACCTCATCTTGTGCGCACGAAGGGACTCGAACCCCCACGTCGTCAGACACTAGATCCTAAGTCTAGCGCGGCTACCAATTACGCCACGTGCGCGAATCTGTTGCAAAGTTACAAATATTTTGTAACTTTTGCAACAGTTGAAGAGAATTTAAATGAATTAAGTTTTAACACCGTTATGCGTCAGATTGTGGCTAACGTGTCCCAGACGAAAGCTCGCAGACCAAGGAGGGGCTTGTTTTCATCAAGCTCTTTGAGCCTTTTTAGAACGGGGTCTACGCGGTCGTCGTCTACAAAGGTCAGAATCGCCGATGCCAACGTGGGCCATGCGTGGGTGCCATAGTGCGGATCGCCGGTGTGGCTTCCGCGTCCCTGCACCTCGCCGAAGGCTGTGAAGCCGCGGCAAGACATGCGGGTCAGCACATCGATGATGTTTTCGTGATGTGCCTGGTCATATGAGATGAATATCGCTTTCATTTTTTTTTCTTTAGGGTCCGCCCGACTTATGGGGGATATGGGGCGGTATAGGGA
>CAMWMW010000361.1 GCA_947175455.1 uncultured Porphyromonadaceae bacterium
AGAGGGAGCATAGCGGGCTATGTGACCGATGAGACTCGGTGAAAACAGCCATAAATTATAAACTAATTTTCAATACTTACCCCCCCCCATAACTTATATCAATCACCAGTCAAAAAATGAAAACATCCCTGATAATATCCACATATAATCGTCCGGACGCGCTGGAAGTGTGTCTTAAGAGCGTTGCGATGCTGAATCCCCTACCTGATGAAGTGATTGTCGGTGATGACGGGTCGCGTGAGGAAACTGAAAAGCTTGTGAGACGTTTTGGTAAAGATTTTCCCGTGCCGCTCAAATATATCCGTCAGGAAGACGAGGGGTTCAGGCTGGCGATGATTCGAAACAAATGTGTGGCTGCCGCCACAGGTGATTACATAATACAGATCGACGGAGACCTGTTTCTCCATAAAAGTTTTATCAGCGACCATGTGAGGGAAAGCCGGAAGGGATGTTTTCTCAAGGGGGGGAGAGTCCAGTTGGGGGAAGCGCTTACGAATGAAATATGTAAAGAGAGGGAACCGAGGAAGATAACACCTTTCACAACCGGAATCGAGGCAAAGAGGGCAAACGCCGTCAGGTCTGTTGCCGTGGCAGATTATCTCGCACCGCGTTATCGTAAGAACCGTGAGAATGTGCTCGGATGCAATATGTCTTTCTTCAGAGACGATTTTATGGCGGTAAACGGCTATGATGAGAGTTTTGAGGGATGGGGAGCGGAAGATCTTGATATCTCTTTCCGTTTCAAGAACATGGGGCTGGGCAAAAGATACCTTAAATTCTGTGCCCTGGCATATCATCTATGGCATCGGGAGGCACAGATGGACAAAAGTTCCGGCAACCACGCTGTGGCGAGAAAACACCGTGACGAGGGTGTTGTCCGTGCCTCAAAGGGTGTTGACCAATATTGACATCCGAATCCCCTCAGTTGCCTGCCGGCATTCCGTTGATCTGTTCGTTGTTTAATACCTGCTCGTAATAAGAGAGATATTTGCGTGCCATTATGCCGGAGTTGAAGGTGGTTGCCGCATAATTGTGCAGAAGTCTTTCGTCAGCTTTGAAATCGCGTATTGCAGCCGCGAGTTCTTCGGGTGATTCGGATAATACGCCTGCTTCGGGAATCACAAGTTCCGGCAGCGAGCCTCTTGTCGCACCGAACACCGGCGCGCCGAAATACATGGACTCTACTACAGCCAGCCCGAACGGTTCGTCCCATAAAACGGGAAATACCAGACCGCGGGTGCTGTTTGCAACTCTCCCTTTCTCGTCATTGCCTACCATGCCGTGGAATCTGACATTCAGGTCGGGTGTGAAGCGGAAGCCCATTTTAAGGTTAAGTCTGTGTCCGCCGAGCACTTCAAGCCGCTCGTCCGACATGCGGGCTATCTTTATTGCTCCACGCAGGTTCTTTACTTTCCATGCCGCTTTGCCGAGGAAAAACACCCCTTTGCGCCGGAGTCCGGGTGTGAAACGGGGATAGTCTTCCCAATCAAGACCGTTGTATACGTATGCCGAGCCTCCGTGTCTCGACGCATGGTCCGCCGATACGAAAATGGCATTCGGATCGGGAAGTCTGCCGCCCGGTATATTGCCGTGAACGGTGACTACATGGGGAATGTCGCGTTTCCCCGTCAATGCGCGGCTGATGCCGTCGGCATCAGCCGCTGCCGGCAGCGGCGGCAATGCATTCTGGAAGTGAATTATGTCGAGGTTGTCCGGAATCTGTGCCCATACCGACATGCACGGACGGAGTTCGACTACTCTTGCGAAATCAGCTGCGGTGCCTTTCCCCGCAATGAGTGTCACCTCATGTCCGGCACGGTGAAGAGCCTTTGCCAGACTCCACACCACTCTCTCCGTTCCGCCGTATCTTTTCACCGGCAACGCGCAGCCGATATGTAAACCGATTCTCATGATGATCTGCTTCCTGACGTGCGTTTATCCGACGCAGGCTCCGGGTGCGACCGGACCCGTGGGACCGACCACGACAAGGTTGCCGTCGCTGTTCACAGCCGACAGTATCATTCCCTGCGATTCGATGCCCATCATTTTGCGCGGTTCGAAGTTGGCTATGAAGCAGATATCTTTCCCTTCAAGCACCGAAGGATCTTCATATGAGAGGGCGATGCCGCTCAGGATGGTACGCTTCTCCATGCCGTCTTCAATCAGGAACCGGAGCAGTTTCTTCGATTTCTTTACTTTGGAGCATTCCAGAACTTTTCCCACGCGGATGTCGACCTTTTCGAAGTCTTCGTAGGTGCAGTTCTCCTTTACCGGTTCCGGTTTCCAGGATGCGGCTTCGTTGGCTTTCTTTGTGTCGAGAAGCTTCTGTATCTGCGCCTCTATGGGGGCGTCTTCGATTTTCTCGAAGAGAAGGTGCGGTTCCGATATTACGGTGCCTTCGCTCAGCAGATCGAATCTTCCCGCCATGTCCCAGCTTATTTTCTCAAGCCCGAGCATTTTGCAGAGGTCCGCGCTCATGAACGGAGTGAAGGGCTCGAATGTGATTGCGAGGTTGGCGCATATCTGCAGAGCGATATTGAGGATGGTCTTCACTCGCTCCGGCTCTGTCTTCCAGAGCTTCCACGGCTCGGTGTCGGCGAGATATTTGTTTCCGGCGCGGGCAATGTTCATAGC
>CAMWMW010000362.1 GCA_947175455.1 uncultured Porphyromonadaceae bacterium
TCTTGTCCTTGCTAAACTTAAAAAAGAGGGAAAGATCGGTAATATTGTCGCAATGGGGTGTCTTACCCAAAGATATCGGGAAGACCTTACGGCTGAGTTGCCCGAAATAGACATCATGCTGGGTAAGTTTGATTGGGGAAACTTCATTGACTCACTGCCTGATCTTAAAGATTCGGCAAAACCGAAGCAATGGGAAAGAGAACTGACAACCCCTCCGCATTCCGCATATCTTAAAATTTCTGAAGGTTGCAACAGGTTTTGCGCATTTTGCGCGATTCCTCTGATAACCGGACGTCACACTTCAAGACCCATTGAGGAGATACTGGAAGAGACACAGTCGCTTGTTGCCAAGGGAGTCAAGGAATTTAATGTTATAGCACAAGATCTTTCATCCTATGGCATTGACATTTACGGAAGTCACAAACTCGCGGAACTCATCGACAGGATGGCGGGTATCAAGGGGGTGGAATGGATACGTCTGCATTACGCATATCCTGCGGACTTCCCGTTTGATATTCTTGATGTGATGGCACGACATGAAAATGTATGTAAATATATAGACATAGCCCTTCAGCATGTTTCCGACACGGTGCTGGACAACATGCGCCGTCATATTACAAAAGAAGAGACGATATCGCTCATTGCAGAAATGCGCAGACGCGTGCCTGATATAAAAATAAGGACAACTCTAATGGTCGGGTTTCCCGGTGAAGGTGAAAAGGAATTTCAGGAACTGCTCGAATTTGTTCGAACACAGAAATTTGACCGCATGGGTGCGTTCGCATATTCTGAAGAAGACGACACTTGGGCTGCAAAGAATCTTAAGGACCTGATTCCGGAAGAAACAAAGCAAAAAAGACTCGACCTTCTGATGGAGGCTCAGATGAGTATTTATGAAGAAAAAAATGCGGAGATGCATGGCAAAGAAGTCACTTTACTTGTAGACGAGATAGAAGGTGACACAAGGATATGCCGTTCACAATGGGACAGCCCTGAGGTTGACATGAACTATTATGTTAAAGGCTCTGATGCGAAACCGGGAGACTTCATTCGCGCCCGTATCACAGGAGACCAGTTATACGACTTTGAGGCAGACGCAATCTGACAGTGTTATGTTCAACAGCTTTTGCGCGTATCGCTTCCCCGGTGAAAAACAAATTCAACTGTTCAAGGGAAATCTGACCGAGGGCATATGTGAGGGATTTGTCATAGCGCCTTTCGACATGTCAGTACACAATCCTGTTTCCATTGCTTCTCTTCATGAGTGCGACTGGTCTGAATTGTCAGAAATTATACGATTCCGTGATGATTCGGCTTCTATATATGAGTTTCCATCTGAATCCACAACAAGGAAACAGCACAAAAAGGAAGTGGAGTCTATTATAGAGGAACTTGACGGTAATCCGGAGAAAAAAACAATTGCGGCAAAAGTCATTGTAAGAAATCAGGCAATAGACCCATCGGAGACATTTGTCAGACTTTGCAAAGAGTTTCCGTCATCATTCATATTTGTTTTTTACACACCTGTCACCGGAGGGTGGATCGGTGCTTCTCCCGAATTGCTGCTTGACTGTGACCAGGGCATGTTGCACACATATGCACTGGCGGGCACAAGACCTGCCGATTCAGAAGGAGACTGGGATAATAAAAACATCAACGAACAGAGGATAGTGGAACGCTACATAGCCAGTTGCTTCGAAAAATGGGGATTAAAGCCGGAATGTTCTCATCCTTCCACATGCAAAGCCGGAAAAGTGGAGCATATCCTGACCAGGATTAAAGCCGACACATCCGGACATATCACAAATCTGCTGTCATTCCTCAGAGACCTCTCTCCCACCCCAGCTCTGTGCGGACTACCTAAAGAGGAGTCTAAAGAACGTATCATCCGTCTGGAAAATTTCAACCGCGGTTATTATGGAGGGTTCTGCGGACCGTTCCAAAGTCCCTCCCGATTCTCATTTTATGTCAACCTGCGCTCTGTAAGGTTTGATAAAACACGCTGGTGCATGTTCGCCGGCGGAGGAATCACATCCGCATCAGACCCTGATGCCGAATGGATCGAGACAGAACGCAAAGCGGAGGGAATTATAAAAAATCTGCAATTCGTGTCACAATAACAACTTTAAACAGTATTATTAATATCAGAGATAAGTATGAGACTAAAAACAATTTTAACATGCGCATTCTTGGGAGCCGCTCTAACAGGAGCGGCTGCTCAAGAGCATCTGAAAAGTCTTGATGCCAAAGGTATCGACACCTCGATATCTCCCAAAAAAGACTTCTACAATTACGTGAACAAGAAATGGACTGAGGCACACCCTCTTTCAGCCGAATATTCACGTTACGGACAGTTTAACATACTCAACGATTCAAGCAACAACCGCGTTCGCAGAATCGTTACCGGACTCGCCGCCACCAAACCGGCACCTGGAACTGATGCATTCAAGATCGCTACACTTTATGAAGCAGGCATGGATTCCGTCCGACGGAATAAACTCGGAGCCGAACCCATCAAGGCGGATCTTGCAAAAATCGAGAATACTTCTGCAGACGGAATGGAAGACCTCTTCCTCTGGATGCATAAAAACTATGGCTCACCTCTGGT
>CAMWMW010000363.1 GCA_947175455.1 uncultured Porphyromonadaceae bacterium
CCGCTATGCTCCCTCTTCGACTCGTAAAAACACCTCATAAAATCCTCTCAATGAAGCTCACAATTAAATTTAAACAGTTTCTAAATTATAGCAATAAAGACGGCATGAAGTCTTTATTGCTATAACAATTATTTAACTGTTTTTCTTAATCGAGTTTCAAGACTGCAAGGAATGCTTTCTGAGGCACCTCTACAGAACCGATCTGCTTCATTCGCTTTTTACCGGCTTTCTGTTTCTCAAGCAGTTTGCGTTTACGTGAGATGTCACCGCCATAACACTTCGCGGTCACATCCTTACGCACTGCCTTGATCGTTTCACGGGCTATGATTTTAGCTCCGATTGCAGCCTGAATGGCGATGTCGAACTGCTGACGAGGAATCAGTTCTTTCAGTTTCTCACACATGCGGCGACCGAATCTCACGGCATTCGCCTCATGCGTCAGCGTGGAAAGCGCATCCACGCTCTCTCCGTTAAGGAGAATGTCAAGCTTCACAAGCTTGGACTCTCTGTAATCGTGGATATGATAATCGAAAGAAGCATAACCTTTGGAGATGGATTTCAGCTTGTCGTAGAAGTCGATCACGATTTCTCCCAACGGCATGTCAAAAGTAAGCTCCATACGGTTGCCCGATATATATTCCTGCTTCACGAGTTCACCGCGTTTGCCGAGGCAAAGCGTCATGATCGGACCGATGAAATCCGCTTGCGTTATGATTGTGGCGCGTATATACGGCTCCTCGATATGGTCGATAAGCGTTGCCTCAGGGAGTCCGGACGGATTATGCACCTCCGTTTTGTTTCCCTTTTTGTCATAAACAAGATAGGAAACGTTTGGCACGGTTGTGATGACATCCATGTCGAACTCGCGTCCCAGACGTTCCTGCACGATCTCCATATGCAGAAGACCGAGGAAACCGCACCTGAAACCGAAACCCAGGGCAGCCGACGATTCGGGCTGGAAAGTCAGCGAAGCATCGTTTAGCTGCAGTTTCTCAAGCGAGGCGCGAAGATTCTCGAAATCCTCCGTCTCGATCGGGTATACTCCGGCAAACACCATCGGTTTCACCTCCTCGAAACCGGCTATGGCTTTTTCACACGGACGGTTGACATGTGTGATCGTATCGCCCACCTTAACCTCTTTCGAACTCTTGATACCGGAGATTATATATCCCACGTTGCCTGCCGAGAGTTCCTTGCGCGGCGCCATGTCAAGTTTGAGCACACCGATCTCGTCTGCGTGATATTCCTTCCCTGTAGACACGAATTTCACGAAATCGCCGGTCCTTACAGTTCCGTTTACTATCTTGTAATAGGCTATGATTCCTCTGAACGGATTGAAGACTGAATCGAAAATCAGAGCCTGCAGCGGTGCCTCGGGATCTCCCTGCGGCGCGGGCACCCTTTCCACTATGGCACGCAGGATGTCATCGACACCCATACCCGTCTTTCCGCTGGCGCGTATGATCTCGTCATGTCCGCAACCGAGCAGATCCACTATCTGGTCTTCAACCTCCTCCGGTTTCGCGCTGTCAAGGTCGCACTTGTTGATAACCGGAATTATCTCAAGGTCGTTGTCGATAGCCATATATAGATTGGATATCGTCTGCGCCTGAATACCCTGCGACGCATCGACTATAAGCAACGCACCTTCGCATGCGGCGATCGAACGCGAAACCTCATACGAGAAGTCCACGTGTCCGGGAGTGTCTATCAGGTTGAGAGTATATCTTTCACCGTCAAGCTCATAATCCATCTGAATCGCATGGCTTTTGATAGTTATGCCGCGTTCGCGCTCAAGGTCCATATCATCGAGCACCTGCGCCTCCATATCTTTTCCTACCACTGTATTCGTGCGTTCAAGCAGACGGTCGGCAAGCGTCGATTTTCCGTGATCGATATGAGCTATAATGCAGAAATTCCTTATATTCTTCATCTTTAAACAAATGCGACTGCAAAATTAGTCATAAATTATGGAATTTACAACCGCACGATACCGAAGTCGCCTCAGAGCGATGAATACGAGGGTGTGAAGGTGTCGCCGCGTGATATGTCGCCGGTGCGGGCGCCGAGTTCAAGCCAGCGCACACGCTGGTCGGAACGTCCGTGGTTAAAGGTTTCAGGCACAGCATACCCTTGCGCCTGCTTCTGAAGATAGTCGTCTCCGATTTTCGAGGCGGCATTCAATCCTTCTTCAATATCACCGGGTTCAAGACTGTTGAAAAGCCGGTTGTCATGATATGCCCACACTCCGGCATAATAGTCTGCCTGCAGTTCCGTGCGGACGCTGAGTTTGTTGGATTCCGCCTCCGGCAACCTCGCCATCTCCTCATGTGCCTGGTCGAGAGTTCCCAAAAGATTCTGAACATGATGCCCCACCTCGTGCGCTATCACGTAAGCGAAAGCGAAATCCCCGCCTGCTCCCATCTGTTTCTCCATCTGCTCGAAAAAAGAGAGGTCTATATAAAGAGTCTTGTCTGCCGAACAGTAGAAAGGACCCACCGCCGAAGTTGCATTTCCGCATGCGGAATTGACAGATCCGGTGAAAAGCACCATTTTCGGAGGTTCGTAGGTTCGACCCATTTTCCGGAATTCCTCGGTCCATACA
>CAMWMW010000364.1 GCA_947175455.1 uncultured Porphyromonadaceae bacterium
ACACTCCCCACCCCCGGCTTGACATCACTTGCATCCAAATATTTCTACGCTCCTCAGGCTGTGATCAACCACACCCTCAACGGGAAAAATATCGCAGACTTCTCGAATCTTGCCAAAGTTGGAGAAACCGCATCCGTATTCACTTGGAAGGCAATCCTTGACGGAGCGACAGAACCGACAATACTGACTGCGGACAACGCTCAGTTCAACGAGACGGCTCCCGGTGTGTTCCGCTTCGATGTTCCTGTAAAAGAGCTTGAAGGTGAAATCACCAATTCCGTGTTTCCCAACCTCACCCTCAAAACCACGAAGGCGACATCCATGGGACTTTACCAAAAGATAGTGACACTTGAGCTGAAAAAAGAGGAGGGGGCGCTCGATGCGGAATCACCCATTACCCTATCTATAGGAACTTCGGGAGACAAGACTCAGGACGTGTATATCGACTGGGGTGACGGCACAGGCATTCTGACTACTCTCGAGAAAGACAGCTGGGGAGATCCGCTTGAAATCAACAGACCTGTAAAAGGTACAAAAGTAGAAATCTACGGAGACCCCGCCACTATCACATCTTTCTCCTGCCGTGGAAGCTACGACTGGAATACCGGAAACCCGAAAGGCGCACTCGTCTCAGCCGCAGACATTTCCGCTCTCACCGAAATAACCAGAGTTGATTTCCAATATAATCTGCTTTCAGACATAGACCTTTCCGCCAACAGAAAGCTCACAAAGGTTGTGCTTAACAGTAACAGACTCACAGCTTTCGATGTCGAGCTTCCTGAACTAACAAGCCTTGATCTCGGAAACTATGGCTCCGGAGCCGACAGAAAATACGGAAACAACGCCATTGCTGCGATTGATTTCGCCAAGATTCCGAAACTCAATGACCTGACAGTGTCATACACCGGTTTCAACCTCGACTTCACCAAAGTTCCGGGGCTTAAATATGCATACGCTATCGGCAACGGCATGAAAACTGTTGATTTCAGCAACAGCGCAGCCCTCGAATACGCGACTCTGAACTATAACGAGCTTGAGACGGTAGATTTCTCACCTATCACAGGCAAGGCAAACGTATTCGCCACTTACAACAAGCTCACATCCGTGAAGGTGGCAAAGAACCTTGGCAATGTGAACATCTCCGGCAACAACCTTACGTTCGCCACTCTTCCTGCTGTCGATGCAGTTTCCGGGACTCTCTATTACTCACCGCAGAATCCTGTGGAAGTGACAGCGACAAACGGCAAGGTCGACCTTTCGTCACAGGCAAAGGTAGGCGACACCGCAACAATATACACATGGGAATCAAACGGCAAGACCGTAGAGGGAATATACAACGAAGACAACGGCTCGTTCACCTTCCGCGAGGCGGGAGAATATGTCTGCAAGATGACAAACGCCGCATTCCCCTCTTTGACACTCTCGACTGCCGCCGTAACCATAGGACAGTCTGAAGTATGGCCCGACATGCTCTTCTCATTCACCGTTGCACCTGAAGCAGCTGGCAAGACAATGAAACTCAACATATCCTCTACCGACAATCAGAGCGTGCAGGTTGACTGGGGCAACGGAACCTTGTCCGATCCGGTGGCGACGAAGAATTTCGAGACAGACTGGGAATACGGCACTCCCACCGGCAAGGTTGCAGGCACAAATGTGACTGTATACGGCAGCAACCCGACGACCATCAACAAGCTTGACCTCGCATGGGATAAAGAAGCAGGCACCGAGACAAAAATACTGTCCGCGAATCTATCCAGACTTTCCGGGATGGATGACCTCACTCTCGCTTCGAACGCCATGACTTCTCTCGACCTGACAGGGAATGCGGCATTGGCAAAACTCTATATCAACGGCAACAACATCTCGGACATCAGATTCCCTGAAAACTGCGCGTTGACACGCATAGAGGCGCAAAACACCGCCGAAGCCGGCGAGAACGACCTGTTCAAGGTAGACCTGAGCAAAGCGACAAAGCTGAACTACCTCGTGATCAACTTCAACAACAAGAACGCAGAAGCCACAACCATCAACCTTGAGAACAACACAGAGCTCGCCACATTAATGGCAACCGACTGCAACCTTGAGACCATCGACGTTTCAAAACTTGCGAAACTCGCACAGCTCACGGTAAACAACAACAATCTCGAGACTGTAGACGTGTCACAGATGAACGAAAAGGGACGCCTGTTCGCAATGAACAACAAAATCTCTTCACTCGTGCTTCCGACTAAACTGACGACTCTTAACGTATCCAACAACAAGCTGACATTCGCGACACTTCCCTCAACGTCTATCGCGACAAATTATACCTACAACAACCAGAAACCGATGGTTGTGACCGCAGCCGAAGGCAAGGTCGACCTTTCTTCACAGGCAATGGTAGACAATGTCGAGACCGTGTACGTCTGGACTTCCGGAACTGAGGAAATCAAAGACTTCAGTGTGATGAACGGCTTGTTCACATTCACCAAGTCCGCCGAGAAAGCTGTCTGCACTATGACCAACGCCATGCTTCCGAAACTTTCGCTCACGACTGTGCCGGTCGACATCACCGTCGAGGGATCGGCTGTAGAAGAGATTGAAGCAACAGACGAC
>CAMWMW010000365.1 GCA_947175455.1 uncultured Porphyromonadaceae bacterium
CATTGTGCGAGTTCTTCAACAGCAATTATCCGACATCCAGGTTTAAAACATTTGTTCCTGATTTAAAGGATTTCAGGAATGAAATAGATGTGGCGATTCCCAAAAAGGGGGTTGATCTTCTGATAGTGCCTAACAAGAAAACGAATGTGTTCAGTAGGATTTTTCGACCTACTATTGCTCATAAATCATTGTTTGAAAGAGATATGCCAATGTTGGTAATCCCTGTTTGAATTTGTTTTTTCTATGATATATCCATCTGATTTTGAGTCAAAAATTGGATTTGACTATTTGCGTGCTTGTGTGTCAGAGAAGTGTCAGAGTTCCATGGGAAAAGAGGAAGTCGCAAAAATGACATTTTCTTCAGATTTCAGTTTTATACAGACTGAACTCGGATGCGTTGAAGAGATGATGCGTATAATTTCCGCCAATCAGCCTTTGCCTTTGGATAACATTCATGACATAGTGCCATATCTGGTTGAAATCAGAGCTGACGGTTCATATATGGTATCCGACCGTCTTTACAGACTTATGAAGATGCTCCGGATGATGTCGGATTTGTCGATGTTTTTTAAAACTTCCAGAGATTCAGAGTCCGGGGTGACTCCGTATCCGTGTCTTGACAATGCATTTGCTGATATTGCACTCTTCCCCATGATAGTGTCTGAAATCGAGAGGTGTGTAAACAAATTCGGTGAAGTTAAGGACAGTGCTTCGCCGGCATTGTCAGAAATAAGGTCTCAGATACGCTCGGCATCTGGCTCTATGAACAACGCCATGAGACGGGTAATTGACAGAGCTGTTGCAAACGGCGTTGTCGAGAAGGATGCTTCTCCATCCATAAGGGATGGCAGAATGGTGATTCCTGTAACAGCTGCAAATAAAAGAGGAATACAGGGAATTATACACGATGAGAGTGCAACCGGGAAGACCGTGTTTATTGAACCGGCAGAGGTCGTGGAGGCAGGTAACAGGCTTCGGGAACTCGAGATGGAGGAAAGACGCGAAATCATAGCTATACTGAGAGGTATTGCGGATTTTGTGCGTCCGCATATCGATGACATAATCGAGGCTTGCCGAAGCATAGGTCGCCTTGATTTCATAAGAGCCAAAGCGATATTCGCAATAGAACTCGATGCCCAGCTTCCCCATATCGAGGATAAACACGAAATCGAATGGTATCATGCCGTGCACCCCGGACTTGTTATGGCATTGCGTCCTCAAGGCAGGACAGTTGTGCCTTTGAATCTGAATCTTACTGAAGACAGGCGCATTCTAATTATTTCCGGACCTAATGCCGGTGGAAAATCCGTATGTCTGAAGACGACCGCCGTTGTTCAGTATATGATGCAGTGTGGTCTGATGCCAACTGTCTATAATAATTCTCATATGGGAATATTTAAGAATATTTTCATAGACATAGGTGACGAACAATCGTTTGAGAACGACCTCAGCACATATTCTTCACATCTGAAGAATATGAAATATTTTATAAATCATACTGACGGGAGGTCTTTGATTCTTGCAGATGAAATGGGATCAGGTACAGAGCCGCAGATAGGCGGTGCTTTGGCGCAGGCGATACTTCAAAAACTCGGGAAATCCGGTTGTATGGGTATTGTTACAACTCATTATCAGAATCTTAAGACTTTTGCAGATTCGGAATCCGGCTTTGTGAACGGTGCTATGCTTTATGATCGTCAGCATCTTCAGCCGACTTTCGAACTGTCGGTAGGCAATCCCGGCAGCTCTTTCGCGCTTGATATTGCCACAAAAATAGGTTTGCCGCGCGATGTTATAGAAGAAGCGAAGGAAATAGTCGGAAGCGATTATGTCAATCTTGACAAATATCTGTCGGAAATTGCGCGTGACAGACGTTATTGGGCAAATAAACGTCAGAATATACGGGAGAAAGAGAGTAAGCTTGATTCCTTGCTGTCAAATTATGAGGAGACAGCCGGAGATCTTAAGGCTCAGCGTAAGGCTATAATAAATGACGCACGTAAAGAGGCACGGGAGATTC
The DNA here is from genome assembly GCA_947175455.1 of uncultured Porphyromonadaceae bacterium. GTDB lineage: Bacteria > Bacteroidota > Bacteroidia > Bacteroidales > Muribaculaceae > Lepagella. Next base: position 2,021 of record CAMWMW010000365.1, read on the forward strand.
TTGATGGCGTGAATGCGAAAATCGAGCGCACTATTCTTGAAATTCGCAAGGCGGAAGCCGAAAAAGAGAAAACAAAGGCACTCAGAAGAGAATTGGATGAATTCAAGAAAAATGTAATTGAAGATGCTGATTCTTCATCTGTAGACAAACTTCCCAAGGCTCTGGCTCCGTTGCGGCATAAAAGCCGCAGAGTAAATGAAAACGCAAAGATTGCGGGAAATGACAACATCAAGGGTAAGACTGCGGTGAAAGCTTTGCAGCCGGGTGATTATGTGAAGATGATCAATGGCTCGATGACAGGAAAGGTGTTGTCGATAAGTGGAAAGAAGGCTGAAGTCGCGTTCGGATCGCTGCGTACAATCGTCGATACTGTCAAACTAAAACTGACTTCAAAACCGAAGGAATCAGCACTGAGTTCTTCAATGACCATTTCATCGGCGACATCAGAAGAGAGTAGAAAACGGCAGTTGAATTTCAAGAACGAGATAGATGTCAGGGGTATGCGGGCTGACGAGGCATTGCAGGCGGTTACGTATTTTATTGATGATGCCGTTCAGTTCAGTG
>CAMWMW010000366.1 GCA_947175455.1 uncultured Porphyromonadaceae bacterium
CCTTATGAATATGTCGAAACAGGAGAAATCAATTACAATGACACCTGTTTTTATCGCCGTTTTACGGTGAATGACGGACTCAGCCTGACATATCGCGGTGAGGGCTGGAGTCTTGTGTCGATAACAACGCTGCAGCATATTGACGACAATATGACCCTTGATCAGGATTTTCTCCCTCTGTCTTATTTCACACTCACGCAGAAACAGAGAGAGACGGCGCTGACCGAGGATATAGTGGCAAAAGGAACAGGGAACGAGGGAAAATATAAATGGCTCGCAGGTTTTTTCGGCTTTTTCAAGCATCTTGACATGAGCGCCCCGGTAACATTCAAGGATACCGGTATAGAATCGCTCATAGAGTCACACCGCAACAATGCGAATCCCGATTATCCGATAATGTGGGATTCCCGGGAGTTTCCCCTCAACAGTGATTTCACGATACCAACATTCGGGGTAGCGCTTTATCACGAATCCAAATACGATGCCGGCAGATGGCATTTTGTGGGGGGAGTCCGGCTGGATTATGAGCAGGCGCGCCTGAAATATCACAGTTATTGCGACACCGGCTATGAGATACTTTCGCGTCAGCCGTCAGGGGCGTTTCACAACTATGACCATGTAGACATAAAAATTGATGACCGGGGAGATTTTCATAGACGCTACTTCACATGGATGCCGAAAGCCAGTGTCCTTTATGATCTCCCGTCGGATTTTGGAAATGTCTATGCCACAGTCACCAAGGGATATAAGTCAGGAGGTTTCAATACCCAGATGTTCAGTGAGGTTCTTCAGCAGAGACTCATGCATATCATGGGAATCGGGAAGCAATACGATGTGAATTCAGTTGTAGGGTATAAGCCCGAATACAGCTGGAATTATGAAATAGGCACGCATCTTTCGTTTGCAGATGGTAAAGTCCAGGCGGAAATGTCACTGTTTTATATAGATTGCCGCGACCAGCAGCTCACCATGTTTCCGGAGGGTACGACAACAGGAAGGATTATGACAAATGCCGGAAAGACCAGGAGCGCGGGGGGCGAGATTTCTGTCAGATATATTCCTGTTGAGGGACTGATGCTTAACGCAGCATACGGATATACGGACGCAAGGTTTCGTGAATTTAACGACGGACTTCATGACTACAGAGGGAAAGTGATTCCATATGCGCCCCGCAACACACTTTTTTTGCAGTCAGTTTTTACCTGCAGTCCGAAGACAGGGGTAATAGAACGTTGGACTTTTGACGTGAATATGAAGGGCACCGGAAAAATCTACTGGAATGAGGACAATACCGAATGGCAGAATTTTTATGTTCAGCTCGGGGCCTCGGTTTCAGCGGAATTTAAAAATTTCGGAATCCAGTTGTGGGGCAAGAACCTTACCGGTACCCGATACCATACGTTTTATTTCATGTCCATGGGCAACGAATTTGTGCAACGCGGCAAACCGTGGCAGATAGGCGCGACACTCAGATTTAACATTAACTGACATAATAAGCTTGACCGGATGGCGTTATTATGATAATTGCGCGAATCCGAGTAAACACAAACAATATAATAGAAAACGTAATTAAGTGAAAATAAGAATGAAAAAATTAATCTTTGCTGCGGCTGGAGCCGCATTGATCTCGCTCGCATCATGCAGTGACAACAACGGCGTTTCAACAATGTCCATTCCTGTCACAACCTACAGCATGATTACAAATATTACAGATGGCGGTGAACCTGTGGTTGCCGGCACTTTGTATAAGTTCAACTTGGACATGATGGCTGGAACTGCCACCATTGGAGGAGAGCTACCATTGTCAACAAACAATAATGTCACATTCGTCACCAATAACCTCGCTTGCGCTATCGGCACATATACTTTCGAGGACAGTTACCGAGAAGTGATGAAAATGGAATCTATGAGGGCAGGAACGGCATCAAACAAAGATGATCTGGTAAACTTCAATTGTGAGCTTACGCAGCTTGCATATTTCCCGAAGGAAATCCAGGGTCTCCCTGAGTTCTCATATCCCAGTTACCTGCGTTATGCGGTTATGAGTTTTAATCTGGGACAGAATTATCAGGTACGTACATTCTGGCCCGACATGACATTCCGTGGCACCACCACAACATCCTATCCGGCGTCAGACGGCACTATGAAGACCTTCACCAATAAGGATGTGCAATATCGCCTTGTGATGAATCTCAAAGAGAAGAAAGCTACCGTTATTCTCTATGATGTTAAGCTTGCGGAGGAGATGCCACAGACCATCAGCAATATAGTGCTCAGCGATCTTGCCCTTAGTTTCAGCAGCTCCGGCATTCACGTAGACGGCACTAATGTTGTTCCCAGCGTATACGAAGGGGGCGTTGCCACTCCGAATTCGCGATATACATTCGACAGCTTCCAATGCGACTTAAACGGTGATCTTACCTCTGCCACCATGCGTTACACTGTAGCCGGTTCCTACAACGGTCATTTCAGCGGAAGCTATATTCTTAAAGTAGCCGCCAACGAGGATTAAGACTTAAAAAACATATCAAATGTTTACAAAAAGATGCGTTTCCATGCGGAGACGCATTTTTTTA
>CAMWMW010000367.1 GCA_947175455.1 uncultured Porphyromonadaceae bacterium
GTTTTCTTCCCTAAACTCGGTGAAGAAAAAATGATGCGGTTCTCGACTATCGCCGACCGTTTCCTGCGCCGTCTCGGTTATGAGCCGAGGAGATGCGGATCCGATGAAGAGGCAAAGCGTTTTGCGGCGGCAATGCCGGAAGATACAGGAGAATGGCCGGTGGTATATTTCCGCAGTGACACAACCGGTGAAAAGGATTTCGAGGAATTTTTTGTCGAGGGCGAATCTGTAGACATGGCTCGTTTCGCCGCTCTCGGTGTGATTTGCGAGTCCTGCAGGCGCAGCGGGGATGAGGTGAGAGAGTTTATAGGCAAGCTGGAGGAAATTTTCGACAATCCGGGATTCACGAAAGAGGATATCGTAAAGGTACTGAAGGATTTTCTGCCTAATTTCGAACATGAAGAGAAAGGGAAGAATCTTGACCTGAAAATGTAGAATATTGTTATGAAGAAAGCTAATTATCTGATAACCATATGTGCCCGGGGTGGTTCCAAAGGTATTCCCGGAAAGAATATCAAGGAGATAGGGGGTAAGCCTCTGCTTGCCTACACTGCAGAGGCTGCTCTTGAATATGCTCGGAAGCATCCGGCGGATATAGTGTTGTCAACAGACTCTGAGGATATCAGAAGGGTTGGCGCCGAAGCCGGTGTGCCGACTGATTACGAGAGACCGGATTTTCTTGCCGACGATGTGTGCGGGAAACCCGAGGCAATCAAGGATGTCATGCTCTATGCCGAAAAACATTACGGCAAGAGGTATGATTATGTGATTGACCTTGATGTCACTTCTCCCATACGCACGCTTGAAGACATAGAGAAATGTGTGGAGATGATTGCCGCCAACGATGATGCGCTTACAATCTTTTCAGTGAGTCCGTGCGGCAGAAATCCTTATTTCAATCAGGTGGAGGAGAGTGAGGACGGTTATTGCCATGTGGTGATAGACGGAAAATTCACCACACGTCAGGGTTCGCCGAAAGTCTACGACATCAACGGCTCGATATACGTGTATCGCCGTGAGGCTCTTGATTGCGAGAATCCCCGTGCAGTCACTCCGCGTTCTATCATTTATGTGATGGATCACATCTGCTTCGATCTTGACGAGCCGCTTGATTATGAATATCTCGCCTATCTCGTCGAAAGCGGACGGCTTAAGCAGCTTCTCAGGAAGTAAGAAACCGTTACTATGGATTATAGAGGTCTTTGTTGCGGTAATCGAGTATTTCGGTTGCCGCGCGAAGTGCCTCTTTTGCTTTGCCTGACGGATTGATTTCGATTGCGGCGAGGTAGTCGTTTATGGCGAGCGACCGTTTGCCGGCACCCCAGTGTCTCATTCCGCGTGCTGTCAGTGCCTCATCGTCCGTAGGGTTGTCGGCGATGTATTGTGTCAGTGCCTCCACCGCCGTTTCATAAGATGCGGTGCGGAGTTCTTTTTTCAACTGGTCGAGTGTCATGTCTGCTTTTATTTTTAAACAAGCTCTGGATGTTGTCACAGTGTTATCCGGGATGATGCGACAGGCGACAGCATGAACATACTTGCGAGTGAGTCGAATTTATCGGGACTCTCGGTTGTCAGAAATTCGACGGTGCCTTGTCTTGTGCATTTTCTTTCCATTGCCGGGTGTCTGCGAAGATAGTCGGCGAGACTTTCCGCCACGAGTTCTCCCTGCGGGAGTATCCTGACATTCTCAGGTGTATACAGTCTGATCTTGTCAAGTAACAGCGGATAGTGGGTGCAGCCGAGTATCAGCGTGTCGATGTCCGGGTCGGCAGCCATGCATTCGTCAACATATTTCTTGACAAAGTAATCGGCTCCCGGTCCGTCGGCTTCTCCGGTCTCTACTAGGGGAACCCACATGGGACATGCTTTTTCAGTTATGCACATTCCGGGATAGATTTTCTCTATTTCCATTGCGTAGGAATGGCTCATGACAGTGCCGGGTGTTGCAAGAAGTCCGATATGTCTTGTTTCCGATACTTTTCCGAGTATTTCTACCGTAGGGCGGATCACGCCGAGCACCCGGCGGTCCGGGTCGGTTATCGGCAGGATATGCTGCTGGATTGTGCGGAGCGCTTTTGCCGAGGCTGTGTTGCACGCGAGTATCACAAGGTGGCAGCCTCGGTTGAACAGCTCCTCGACAGCCTGACGTGTGAATTCATATACAATGTCGAAACTGCGCGTGCCATAGGGGGCGCGTGCATTGTCGCCGAGATAGAGATAGTCATAATCGGGCAGTCTCTTTCTGATTTCCCGCAGGATTGTCAGACCGCCGTAGCCGGAATCGAAAACGCCTATCGGACCTGGTTTGGCTGGATACATTTCGTGAGGTGTGGATGTTTGCGACAAGGAAAAATAAAAGCGAAGTCTGCCGGACTTCGCTTTTATTATGTTTTGTATGTGTCTTATTTCAGTCCTAATTTGGCTTTGACGAGGGGAGTGATGTCGTCAACCGGAGAAGCGTGGAAAAGAATCTGGTCAGGAGAGAATGCCTGAATGAGGCTGTAAGAGTTCTCGCGTCCTACCGATTCGATTGCTTCCTTCATTTTTGTGGCGATAGGAGCCATGAGCTGTTGCT
>CAMWMW010000368.1 GCA_947175455.1 uncultured Porphyromonadaceae bacterium
TTTTGAGTTCTTTAAATTATTACTTTTCAGGGTCTCAGATCTCCACGCAGTTCTGCGAGAGTCTCGCCGCCTCACCGTCAGCGGCGGCGATGAACGCCTGTATGGCGGAGAATATCTCCGCGTGCTCCTCGGCGGATATCTCTGTCGTGGAGAAGTTGACGTTGAGGGGTGTGTAACGTCCGGCGTTGAAGCTGGCCACCTGCGTGCCGTCCACCCGGCATACCTGTCCGTTGTTGATGTTCTCCGGCATGCCGTCAGAGACGGTCACGTCAGCCGAGACCGTGTGCTCGCGTCCGGCATCCCCGGCATTGCTCATTCTCACCTGCATTGACACCAATGCGTCTGTCTTGATTTCCATATGTGTTGATTGTTTTATAGGGTTGATATTTAATATTGTTTTATCCATGATGGATGAAATGATTCGATGTATTGAACCTTGCGCCGTCAAGAGTCAACATGGGATATACACTTATGTCTGCTGAGCCAGACGATCTTCTCGGAAGACTCTCGATATAGTTCATGATGGTGGACATCGTCGTGCGGGCGGCGTCCGTCGCGGTTATCCTGTATCGTCCGCTCAGTGCCGATATCTGAGAAATAGACACCCATGCCGAATTATATTGCTCAAGCGTCGGGTTGGTGTCGCCGACAGCGGAACCGCCGAGCCCCACCTGTATCTGAGTCTTGAGGACATAATCCGAAGCCGCCATCGTGCCGGATATGGTGAAATCAAGCACCACCTTGCATCTCACCGACCCAGAGGCGGACGGTGCGGCGAGGGTGGTCTTGCTCATGCCTGATGACGCCGTGGTCGGCACAAGCGTATAGGAGGCTTTGGATGTCCCCGCCGCGTCAAGATAAGTAATCACTATGGAATTGAATGTGAGAGACACATTCGCGAAGCGGTCTGACAGCTTTATCTTGATCTTCTCTCCCAGAGGCATTGATATGAACTGGGATGATGCCTGCACCGTCCATCTGTCGGCTGACCCGGTGGCGTTGGTGCGGCTTGCGTCTTTCACAAGGACGGGAATCGCGTCAAGCTCCTTGTTTCCCGCGCTGAAGGCGGCTGCATAAAGCGATGACAGCTCTCCCGTGGCGGCGGGACGTATCATCATGTCTCCCGGCTGTGTGACAGATGCGGATATGGCTGACGGTGCGCACGCAAGGGCGACCTTGAACTTGCCGCTCTGCGGGAAAAACACCAGCAGCCCAAACCTCCATGTGCCGTCGGTGATTGTGGAACTGAGCTTGTTTATCGGGATCTCTATGCCGGAGGTGTCGTTCGCGCCCTGGTTTGAAGACTCTCCCCATTTGAAGTTGAAGTTGTAGATCTTGCTTGCAAGGCCAAACTCCGACTTGAAGATGGTGAGATCGGCAAAACCGCTCATAGGTGGCTTCGCATTGTGATTGTAGCCGGGATTGGCGGCGTTGGTACTGTTTAAGAAGTCCGTGAGACGACACCAATCTGTCCCCGGACGGGGGGCGGCGTAAGTCCATGCCGGGACAGCCGGGAGACCTGACTGAAGGTTCGCCAGTAGATTGACGGCGGCGGATGTCGCCTGCGCTATGTATCCGAGGGCGAGACCGAAGCTCACCGACTGACGCTCAGCCTCTGTAAGTTCCTCCGGCTTGTCATAGCGGACGGGCTTCCATTTCGCCCACTTGTTTATCTTGGATGACGAACATAATGTCACCACATCGTGACTTCCTTCCCCTATGGTCTCCACGACATCATCCGTGTTCACGGGTGCGTATATCAGTCCTGCGTTATGTCCCATATCTTATCTTGATTTAAAAGTTTCCAATTCTTTTTTCAACTTTCTGTTCTCCCTTTCAAGCTCTGCCACGCGCTCTTCAAGGCTGACGGTTCTCCTTGCCACGGCTATCACACCCATAAGCGCGGTCTTGCCGTATTGCAGTCCCATGGTACCGTCAGGCATGTCAGGCGCAAGCTGCGGCAGCAGTTTCCGCCAATACTGGGCGATGCTGCCCACGTCCCTGACCCCGTCTTTCTTCCACACGAACTCCACGCACGGGGCGGAGGCGATGTCACGGACGTTCAGCTCTATTGGTCTGAGAATCTGTTTCAGCCGCTCGTCAGACGACGTGTTCTGACCGCGCGCCGACACGTAGCCGTCCGAATACATGCCTGCCGACACGCGCAGCGTCCCGATCACGGCAAGCCTGCCCGAAGCCTCCTCTATGATGCGGCTTGTGTAGTCGGCGGAGGAGTCTGCATAATGGAAGTCTATATAGGGGGTGGCGGCGGCGGAGAGTTCAATCCCTCCCCCGGGGTTGAGGACGACACCCGTCCCGGAGCCCGACGAGCCGTTGCGGTTGCCGCAGCATATGAGCCCCTGGCTCCAGATACCCTGCCATTTGCAGTCGGTGTATCCAAGACACCCGACATTGTGGGTGCCGGGCACGAACCGGAGATCCCCGCTGTTTATCATGCGGAACTTCGACGCACCTGCCATAGCGAAATGCAACGGGGTGCCTGAGTTCAGCAGCTCCAGTGCGAAGATACGGTTGGAGCCGGTTGCCGTAGGGCTTTGTCCTGCAC
>CAMWMW010000369.1 GCA_947175455.1 uncultured Porphyromonadaceae bacterium
CGATGATATATCAGGAGTATGACTCCATGTTGTATCTTATTCGCAAGCCTGTTGTCTGGAATGAGCAGAAACAGGTTTACGGAGACAAGATAAACGTACATTTCAACGACTCGACGGTTGATCGCGCCGATCTTCCCGAAAAAGGGTTCCTTGCGGAATATATAGATGAGGATTTCTACAATCAGCTTGCAGGGAAAAAAATGACAGCTTATTTCGACGGGGGAGAATTATCGCGTCTTGATGTGGAAGGCAATGTGGAGACAATCTTCCTTCCGATGGAGAAAGATTCAACTTACAACAAGCTTGTGAGTGTGGAGAGTTCTTTCCTTACAATAGACATGAAGGAACGCACTCTTGACAAACTCAAATTCTGGCCGGAGACCACAGGTTCCATATATCCGATATTCCTTCTCAAACCCGCGCAGAAGTATCTTCAGGGATTCAAATGGTTTGAACCTTTGAGACCACGGCGCGAATGGTATGGCGGACGCTGGAAGTGGATGGATGAGCTTGGAGAGGTGCCGGAGGAACTTGAGAATTATTTCAGGGACGATACTCCCGCATCTAAAATGAAAACCGGAGTTTCTCAAACCGGATTATCTCAATAAAGGAGTTATGACAGATGTGATCAGATTGCTGCCTGATGCGGTGGCAAACCAGATAGCGGCAGGAGAGGTCATACAAAGACCCTCGTCGGCGATTAAGGAGTTGGTCGAGAACGCGGTTGATTCCGGTGCCACAGATGTCCGTATTGTTGTGAAGGATGCCGGAAAGACAATGATTCAGGTCATTGACAATGGATCCGGAATGTCTGAGACCGATGCGCGTATGGCTTTTGAGAGACATGCCACTTCCAAGATCCGTAGTGCGGAAGACCTTTTCTCGCTTCACACAATGGGCTTCCGGGGCGAGGCGTTGCCTTCGATATGCGCTATATCGGAGGTGGATGTCAAAACCAGAAGAGAGGGTGACAAGCTCGGCACACATCTTGTAATTGCCGGCAGTCGTGTGGAGAGTCAGGAACCCTGTGTGTGTGACAAAGGTACTGTAATAACCGTCAAGAAGCTGTTTTTCAACACTCCTGCCCGCCGGAAGTTTCTTAAAAGTGATAGCGTCGAGCTTTCCAATATAGTAAGGGAGTTCGAAAGGATGGCTCTTGTCAACAATCATATACGGATGGGGCTTGATACCGGCACACGCACCGTGGATCTGCGTGCCGGCTCGTTTAAACAGCGCATCATCGGACTGTGGAAATCAGGACTTGACAATCAGCTTCTGCCGATAAACGTGGAGACATCATTGGTAAAGATAGAAGGTTTTGTTTCCCGTCCGGAATTTGCAAGACGCAGGAATCCTCTCCAGTTTCTGATAGCAAATGGCAGAAACATGCGTCATCCTTATTTTCACAAGGCTATTATCAGCTGCTATGAGTCTCTCATTGCGCCCGACACGCAACCATGCTATTTTCTTAAATTCACAGTAGACCCGCAGAGCGTGGATGTTAACCGCAGTCCGACAAAAGATGACATCAAATTTGAATACGAGCAGCAGATATGGCCTATCCTGCAGGCGGCTGTGAAGGCTGCACTCGGCAGATTCTCCGCAGTGCCTTCAATAGACTTCACATCGGATGCGATTCCTGTCAGACCTCTTAAAGAGGGGGAATTGCCGAAAGAGCCGGTGATAGATATGCCTGAAAACTATAATCCGTTCAAAACGGAATACGAAAGAAAGCCATCTGCCTCCAACTGGGAATCCCTGTATGAGAATTTCAGCAGAGGGCGGAAAGAAACTGACCCTGTTATGACAGAGGCACCGATGATGTCGGATATGATGATGTCGGGTATGCAGAAGAAAGAAGTCGTAGAAGTGCAGGATGAGACACTTTTTGAAGAGGAACTGAAGGATGAACTTGCACCGATGTGCATGCAGTATGCTTCAAAATATATAATAACTTCTTCTCGTCACGGACTGATGATAATTGACCAGCATCGCGCTCATGTGAAAATACTTTATGAAGAGTTTATGCGGAGAGTGAAGAATATGGAGGTCGTATCGCAGAGCGTGATGTTTCCCGAAGCTCTTGTTCTTGATGAATCGCAGAGAGCCGCGTTGCTTGAGATCGAAGATGATTTGCGCAGACTTGGATTTTCGCTTGAATATGAATCTGGTGAGACATGGATGATAACCTCTCTGCCGGCGATGCTTAAGAACGGGAATCCCAAGGATATTGTTCTGAGGATACTTGATTCTGTAACCGAGGATTCCGCCAACTATGGACTTGACGCGAGGGGAGAGGTGTCGATAGCGAGCCGTGCGGCATTGATGATGGCTCGTTCTTCAGCCATAAGGCGTGGAGAAAAGCTGAGTGCCGTGGAGATGGAACATCTGTGTGCGGAATTATTCGCTCTTCCGGATCCGGCACTCACTCCAAACGGCAACCGTGTTTTCTGCCTCCTTGACCAGTCGCGTCTTGATTCCTTGTTCCAGTAGTTTTTTTATGGTTGTTTTTACCGAGTCTCATCGGTCACATAGCCCGCTATGCTCCCTCTTCGACTCG
>CAMWMW010000370.1 GCA_947175455.1 uncultured Porphyromonadaceae bacterium
CTCATAGCGTCGGGCATCAAAACCGGTAATATAAGCATGCGTCAGCAATATCACCTTATGGTCCTTGAAGCGGTCGGAGTCAACAAGATTCTTCGCCCACTCTATGACTTCGTCACGCGGAGCGAACTCGAGAGCCACTATCAGAATCTTACCCCATGCAGGATCGGAAATCTCCATTGCCGCATTCTCAAGCGTCTGCTGACCGTTGCGGTTTATTGTAGTCGCAACAAGCGTCTTGTCCCATTGCGTGAAATTACGGCTTACATTAAAGAAATCCGGGAAACGGGTCATGGAGTTTTCAGCACGCAGATAGCCATAGTCATGATTGCCGGTGCAGATCAAATATGGCACACGATTGTCGAGTCGTGCGAACTCCCGCGATACGAAATCCCACTGCATCTCGCTCGGAAGATTTCCGAAGCGGGGAAATGGAGGCACGATATTCTCGTTCTGGTCAACAAGGTCTCCGGTGCAAAGAACCGCCTTCACATTCAGAGTGTCAAGATGATGCTGAGTCCATGCCATCATCATGTCGAAAATAGGTTGATTATAATCGAACTTCGTGTAACTTTGAGGATCTCCGAGGAGAACGATATTGAACGAGTTGTCATTCAGTGGTCCCTGTCTGTTGTGGTCAACCTGCGCGAAAGCCGCTACAGAAGAGACTACAGCTGACAAAAATATACATAACTTTTTCATGGTTCTGTTGAAAATTTATAAATACATGTCTGAGAATATTCGTTACCGGGCAGAAGCTCTACCGATGGAAAATGAAGATTATTGGGTGTATCGGGGAAACACTGGGTCTCAAGGCACAATGCACAACGACGTGTATAAACGGCATCATCAATACCTTCCACTCCGTCAAGATAATTACCCGTATACATGACCATTCCGATTTCTGTAGTAAACACATCCATCACACGCCCCGAATGTCGGCTTCTAAGTCTCGCGGCATGTGTAAGTTCCTTAGGCTCATGCTTCCTCAGAACGAAAACATGATCATATCCTTTACCATACTGAAGCTGGATATGATTATCTCCTATCCTCTCTCCTATCGTCCGCATTTCGCGGAAATCGAACGGTGTGCCCTCGACCTTGAGAATTTCTCCCGTATGGTTGGTATTGATGTCCGTCGGAAGATAAAAGTCGGAATCAATCTCAATCTGATGGTTCTCGATCGAAGACATAGGTTTCTTTATTCCATCAAGATTGAAATAGCCGTGATGTGTCGGACAGAACAACGTCGGAGAATCTGTAGTAGCATGGTAATCTATGCGCAATGCATTGTCTTCTGTAACTGTAAACGTAACGGAAATATCCATATTTCCGGGAAATCCCGCCTCCCCGTCCTTATATCTGTACCTGAGACAGACAGAATTATCCGCTGTCTGTTCAGCATCCCATATGACAGTATGCAATCCGGCATCACCAGAATGCAACGTATTCGGCACCGAATTAAGAGGCAGTGCAAAATCTTTCCCATCCACGCGGAATTTTCCGTCAAGAATGCGCCCCGCCACAGGACCTATCAAGGCACCTATATACCAGTCTCTCGCAAGTGTTCCCGCTTTTTCAAGCGAATCCGCTCCCAGAACCACATTGTCCATGTTTCCGTCACGATCCGGAACCATGACAGACAATACGATTCCTCCAAGATTGGTAAGACAGACCTCCATTCCTGACTCATTACGCAGCACGTAAAGCCCGGTAGGACATCCTTCGCACTCCGACCTGAAATCCTCATATCGTAATCCGGAAAGAGTTTTTTTCGTCATCTCCATCATGCCTCGGGATATTCAGTGCATAACAGATGCTCGGGAGCCTCGTCTTCCTCTATCTTGGGAAACCTCCCCTTAGGAACAAGGAAACGGTTGTCGGCAGCATCATCATTGGTAGTGGAAACTTCACCCACAAGGCAATCTCCACCCTCACCCCAGAATTTGTGATATAGATAGGGCACATAAGTAATACTGTGACCGGGTTCTATCCTGATTGTCTCTCCGGGAGCGACACGCGTTTTAACACCATCAATCGAAACCTCGATCTCCTTATCCGTCGGCTGTTCGGTCTCGCGGTCTGCCATCCAGAGTTTCATGCACAACGTGCCACCGCCTCGATTTATTATGTCTTCAGTCTTGAGCCAGTGGAAATGTTCGGGTGTAACCTGATTCTCCTTTACCACCATTATTTTCTCGCAATATGGTTTAGGATAACGCCCGTCGCCATGTTTACCGTTACGGATGGTTATCAGCGTCAACCCTATGTTGTCGAAGTCTCCCCAGCCGAAATCCGTAAGATCCCAGCCGAGAGAACAATCGCGTATCTCATCGCATTCCTTGCCTTTTGATTTCCAATCTTCTGGAGTCCAAAAAACCCACTGCGGAAGATGAAAATTAAGTTTTGCCATGAGAGCCTTCGCTTCAGCTATATTTTTGTTTATTTCACTACGTTTCATAATTTATAATCTATTGTTAAGGTTCTTGAAATCCACAATCACAAGCAGTGTATGAGGCTAAAAACTGTTTAAATTTAATTGTGAGGTTCATTG
>CAMWMW010000371.1 GCA_947175455.1 uncultured Porphyromonadaceae bacterium
GCATTGGGCATGATGATGTTTCCGATCTTCACCGTCTACGTCACCAACCTTATTACCGAACGCAACAAACAGGCGGGCACGCACAACGATGAAATTTCCCTTATAAAGGCATATCGTCAGTTTGTGAAGAAGCATCCCGATCAGGCTCAGTCCTTGCGTGATGAAACTGCGGGACACGGCGATTCCAGCGCAGGCAACTGAGACAACGGCGGCGAATCAACATTGATTCGCCGCCGTTGTCTCAGTCGGGGAGCTTTTCAGACAGTTGCATTGAGTGTCGGAGTCAGAGGCTCATCCGCACACAGCACGGCAAGCAGGTTGCCTACCATTGATGCCTTCTGGTCGTTGGAGAGTGCCACAACTCCTTTGGATTCGAGTGTTGTCAGTGCCATCTCAACCATTGAGACCGCGCCTTCCACAATCTGTTCTCTTGCTGTTATTATTGCCGATGCCTGCTGGCGGCGAAGCATTACCGCCGCGATTTCAGGGGCGTAAGCGAGGTAGTTGAGACGGGCTTCCACAACTTCCATACCGGCAATCGCAAGGCGTTCGTTGATTTTTTTCTCCAGCAGATCGTTGATTTCCGGTCCGCTGTCACGAAGCGTAAGCTCATCGGGATTGCCTGAATCTGTCTGGTCGTATGCGAAATGTCCTGTAACCTCGCGTAGGGCGGCATCGCTCTGGATTCTCACGAAATTCTGAAGAGCGGCATTGTTGACAGACGCTGTCTGTGCGCCAAGGCTCTGTGAATCCAGATCAAAAACGACCTTGTATGTGTCTTTGATTTTCCATACGAGAACCATGCCTATCAACACCGGGTTGCCGACCTTGTCGTTTACCTTTATCGGTTCTATATCCATGTTTCTTATTCTTAGAGAAAGACGCTTGCGGCTAAGGAACGGATTTACCCAATAATAGCCTACTTTCTTGCAGGTCCCTTTGTATTTGCCGAAGAATATCATGACACGTGCCACGTTTGGCTCCTGGACGAAATACCCGACACATCCCAGTATAAAGAGTATAAAGAGTGGGATTGTCAAGGCTACCGCAAGTCCGGGATTGGACTCAGCCCAAAAAACAATGCATAACGCGAATAGCAGCGGAATGAGTATGAATGTAATGAATATCATTGCAAATCCATTCAGGCAAAGCCCTTTGTGTTCATATTCATGATTCAGATTATCCATATTTTAAATAATTTAATGATTAATAATAAATTATAGTTCTTGTTTCCGATTTTTCAAAGTCTTCTTTCAGGGGTGCGGAGTATTCCCCGTTATCTTTCATTCGTCTTGTGGAAGAAGTTCCCTTGAAAAGACGTTCTGTCCAGTTGCCCTCTTTGTCGAATTTCAGATAGGTAATGGAAAACTCCACTTCCCAAATTTCATCAGGTCCATCCGAGGTGTATATGCCGGATACAGGATTGCCTTCCGGGTCATAGTCGGTGAGGGCAAGTCTGAAAACGGTGCCATCGCTTTCTCTGCATTCCGTCCCATTTATAATCCCGTTGTCATTGCAGACCATTCTGTTGTCGGTAAGTTCATCGAACCTGCTTGACAGAGAACCATCCTCGCTGAACTGCAGTGGTCCCGAAATGCATGTCACGAACGGTGAGTATTCTTTAGTATGTATGGACTTCACTTTTCCACGCAATCCGAATTTCCGGAGATCATCCGAATTATATGGCGGTATGCTGTCTGCCGGTGCATCTTCAATCTCGATGTTCACAGGAAGAACTGTATCGCGTGCGGTTCCGGAAGCGGAATCTCCTCTCACTTCTTTCCCTTTGCCCCCGCATGATACAATCAAGGGCAAAGCAGCGGTAAAAAACAGGTATTTAAGTTTCATATTACATGGATATGGTTAGATATCGTAAGGGTGGTTCAGAGACAACTTCCCTTGTGTTGACGTTTTGAGGAAAGAGGGATGGAATACATGAATTGTTAATGCAAATATAGTGTTTTGTGAGAAAATAAACAAGAAAACCGCAACCATCAATCGACGGCTGCGGTTTTCACGATATTGTAGTTTATGGCTATTGCTGGGGATTCAGTCTGTATTTCAGTTCGACAGTGCCGGGAGTTGTTCCGTCAGGCAGGTCATCTGCTGATTCCACTACTGTCACTATGGTTGACAATTGTGCGTAAGCTATGGATTTGTCAACCTGAAGCACGTCAAAAGCGAGAGTGAAAAGGTGATTGCCTACAGGGAGATACGCGGCAGGGATTGAGCCTCCGAACGGCTGCACGATCGTGTAACCCATTCCTACGTGGTCAAGCACATAATTCACGCCTGATATTCCGGCTGCTTTACCGCCGAGTCCTTCGGCGGTGATACCCGACACAGTCAGCGGTTCACCGGATACTATGTAAATGCGCCCGTCGGCATCAACGGCGTTGTCGATACTTACAGTTATATCAACAGAAGGCATGTCATCGTCATCGTGACAGGAAGTCAGGAAACCCAATGGCAATAACAGAAGGAGATAAAGAAACTTTTTCATACTAACGGATATTAAAAATTAATTTATCTATATAACAC
>CAMWMW010000372.1 GCA_947175455.1 uncultured Porphyromonadaceae bacterium
CCGAAGTTTCGGGCACTTTAATATTTCATGTCATTAAAAAAATCTTACTGACGAAGTGATTTTAACATTTTGCGGAGTAATGGTTGGGAAGCATCCCGCGAAGGTCATCTGAAGACAGAGTCGACCTTGCATGTCTGAACAGATTCGTGAAGTAGTCGGCTATGTTTACCGAACACAACCGGCAACTCTCGGCCAGGGAGTGCATGAAGGCATGTTTCTTTGCCGCTTCCTCACTTCCGATATTGAGACAGTTCTTAAGCGAGAGTTTTATGGGCTTGACCCGCTGTTCGGACAAGTTGTTGGATATCTCCGGGACACCGGACTTCAGGATATTGGACAGGTGATCCCATTGATTACGGAGATACCCCACAGCTTTTTTGAGCAGTCCGACAGCCATAAGCCCTGGATCGTTCCACATTCTGTCGGCGGCAGCCTTTATCGTGTCGAGGACGGGCTTTGTGCGCTTGTTGCGATAAGCAAGCCTGCCGTCTTCCTTAAAGCCCAGCTCCTCGCATACAGCCTCGTTTTCAAAGAGGCTTCCTATCATGGAGATCATCTCCTCGCACGGCTTGCGGCATGAGGGAAGCGCATCGATGAAGTTCCGTCGCGCATGTGTCCAGCATCCGACGACAGTCACCCCGGGATACTCTTCGGTGTCGAAAAGCCGGTAGGCATTGTATCCGTCGCACGATATCAGCATTTCCAATGTCTCCGGATCAGAGTCAAAGAATGACTTCAGTACGCTTTGTCCCCGGCTCCCATCCTCATAGACATATTCCACCAGGCCTTTCTCCCTGTTGTAGAACTCCCACAGATAGCGGTTAAGATACCTGCGCCCGAGTTCTCCGTTGTCCACCCCGACTGTCTGCAGGGTCTCGTCAATCATAAAATATCCGCCCTTCCGCATCTCCTCGCGGAAGGTCTCCCCGAGCATCGCCAGCAATGCGTCAGCACCCTGCATGAAAAAGCGGTTGAGCGTAGTGCGGGGTATGTGCGCCCCCATGTCCCGGAGCATCATCCTGACGCGTTTCTGAGGAAGATGGTATGCGTACTTCTGAGTCATTATGAAAGCGATCATGGATGCCGACAGCATACAGCCGTCCACCGGGCATTTGGCGCGTATCCCCGAGGGCAGCGTGTCGCCGAACACAGCTTCTTTGTCTGCGTCTTCAGGAAGTTCCAGTATATAGCGTCTGTACGGGTAACGGTGGCATACGGTGCGTCCCGGTATATATTCGATCACCTCGAACCACATCTCGCCCGGAAGAAGCCTCGCACCTTCGGGTAGAACCATATTCTCTTCCATCGGATGCTCCACCACCTCGTCGAAACGGGCCTTCCCTTCAGGCTTTACTTTGGCTCTTACCCTGCTTCTGGATTTCGTGTTTTTCGCATCGTCCGCGCTCTGACAGCCGGAGTCGGCAGGCGGAGTGCCGTCCGAGTCATTCTCTTCCTCCGTCCGGTTCACTCCCTTACGGTTATTCAGCAGATTGCGTTGTTCGGATGATCTCGCGTACTTCTTGGCTCTTGCGAGCTTTCCGGATGCCAATGCATCACCGAGCTGCGCCGCCAGCCCCGCGTTGGCCTCGGCCATGCGGTCGAGCCTTTTCTCAAACGACAGCCGCATCTTCTCCAGCTCCTCGGCATGTGATTTCCTGAGGCGCTCGATGTCCTCACGATGGGACTGACGCAGGCACTCTATATCCTCACGATGTGACTGACGCAACAGTTCCATGTCCTCGCGATGGGATTCTTTCGCTACGGAGTTTTCTCGTCTCAGAGCCGCAATCTCGTCCTGCATGGCGCGCACCTGTGCCGACTTGGACGCGCTTTCAGCCTGAAAGTGCTCCATCATCTCGCGGTAGAATTCTATGTCGGCACGGTTGGTTTTCATGATACAAAGATACAAAAAGTCAATGACATACGCAAATATTTCAGCCGTTTAATTTGTTATATGTTAATCTTTTGAATCATCCATACCCGCTTCCGGAAGCTTGATTTCGGTGCGTTGCAGTCCCTCTGTGAGACAAACCAGATCCGCGTAGGAAATTTTGTATTTTCCGGTCCGGGAGTCGTATACAGGCCTTTTGAAGCGACCGTTCTCGGGGCGTTTCTCATATACCACATAAAATCCACGCTCATAGTGCAGCATGCGTATTATGGTGCAGCTGCGGTTGATGAAGACATAGACGTTGCGGCTGTCGCGCGGATCCGACTTCATCTCTTCCCTGATGGTAGCGCACATGCGCATGTATCCGCCACGCAGGTTCGTCTTCCCATTGAAGATATAGAACCTCAGATTGTCGTTCAGCTCAAGCATAGCACCGGCTTAATCTTGTCAAGGAACTCGATCAGCCTCTCCACCTCCATGACATCCCGGTCAAGGACAAGGCCATTTTCAAACTCAATGTGCACCTTTGCTGTGCCTGCCGATGCCGTTGTAGATGGAAGATCCGTGACCTCCAGCTCGACCATTGTGGCCGGGGCGGCTGTCTTCCTGCTTTTGGAATATCCCATGCGCTTGCGCCATGAGATATAA
>CAMWMW010000373.1 GCA_947175455.1 uncultured Porphyromonadaceae bacterium
TAATGTACTTTTTTTAATCATGTTCACCTGCTGTGATTCTGGAAATAACAGGGTGTTCTGTTTTAAAACACAAATTTATAACAAAATTCGTTAAAAATGAAATTTTTAGTTCTTAAAATTTCTGACCGGTTTCCCGTTTGGTGTCCTGGGAAGATGCTTGGTAAAGATAATTTCCTTGGGTCTCATGTAATTTTCAAGCATATTCCTGCATTCATTTTCGATAAAAGGTCTTTCAGACTCTTCCGCTTCCGCAATCAGAATTATGCGCTCACCCCATTTTTCATCAGCTCTTGATGTGATTATGAAAGGAAATGAAATCGTGCGGGAAAGTATTTCCTCCACACGCTCCGGATTGATTTTACGTCCTCCTGAAATCATGATGTTGTCGAGTCTGCCATTGATAAAAAATTCGCGAGGAGACACAATACGCGCGGCGTCGTTGGTTCTGATGGTCTGCCAGCCGGGGATGTCTATCACAAGTGCGTCATCTGAAATCGACACGGTTATGTCTCCGAGTGTCCTGAATGGTTCCGGTTCGGATTTGATGCGGCGCAATGCAATGTGAGACGCCGTCTCTGTCATGCCGTAGCTTTCATATGCATTCAATCCGCTTTCCTCGATCCTTTGCCGCAAAGATTGAGGGATAGGTGCGCCTCCCACAAGCATGGCATTGATTACGGGCATGTCTTTAATGTTGTCAAGTATGTGTATGACCTGAGACGGGACAACAGACAAAAGCGAAATTGGCGCGCCCGAATAGCCGTCAAGCGGTCTGTTGCTGGGAGTCTCCCAAAGAAATCCGCATCTTGCGGTTCTTTGGCGGACAAGCATCATTTTCCCGCCGATGAAATCAGGGGCGATACACGAATATAGAAGGGAATCTCCTGTTATGCCGAAAAAGTCTATCGTCCGGAGTGCGCTGTTGACCATTTCTTGTTTAGGGAGATGTATTTCCTTGGGTGTTCCGGTTGAACCGGATGTGCGGCATGTTATCATGTCGCGGTTGTCCCATTCCTGCGCAAAATCCTCGTATGTCATAAAACAATTTATTTTATCCTGTGATTCAGCGCCAGTCAAGTTTGTCAATTACATCTCGGTCAAGAGAGTCATCAGGGTTATATTTCAGTTTCTCGCCGTCAGTATATATCGGCGACGGGATATTGTTTGTGAACAATGCCCCCGTACCGAGTCCCTGCGGACGCTTCTGATTCAAAGTAGCCACCCATTGTGAGAGCGCGTTCAGTCCGATGTTTGATTCCAGAGAAGATGTTATCCACCAGCCTATGTTTCTTTCATCAGCAAGTCTGATCCATTCCCCGGCGCCGGAAAATCCACCTTCAAGCGAGGGCTTTATCACGACATATGCCGGTTTTATCGAGTCAAGAGTCTCTGCCTTGGATTCGGGAGTGAATTTTCCGATCAGCTCTTCGTCCAATGCAATGGGAATGGGGGAGACATCGCACAGGAATCTCATGAGTTGAGGATTCCCGGCTTTTATGGGTTGTTCGATTGAATGCACATCGAGATCTGCAAGATGTCTGAGTCGTGCCAAAGCGTTATCCATGGTGAAGCCCCCGTTGGCATCCACCCGGATTTCGATTTTGTCGCTGTCATATCTTTGCCGGATAAACTCAATCATCCCGATTTCCTTGCCCCAGTCTATAGCACCTATTTTCAGTTTGATACATTTGAATCCTGCGGCAAGTTTATCTTCAATCTGAGAAATCATGCGCTCATAATCTCCCATCCATATAAGCCCGTTGATTGTAATATCCTTATTGCCGATAATGAACGGTGAATTAAAGTATATGCCTTCACATCCGCCGGTGAAATCCCTTATAGCCTGTTCAAGACCCATCTGAAGAGAAGGAAAGCGCGACAGGTCTGTCTGCAAACCAAGACGTATGTTTGCCTGCAGTTCCATCAGCTTGTAGAAATATCTTTCATCAGCTTCAGGTGACAGTCCGGGAAATACAGCTGCTTCTCCAATACCGTAATGCGAAGGATCCGCTTCATCGAATATGCGAAGGAAACAGGTTATTTTCTCTGTCAGTATTCCGCGGGAAGTTCCTGCAGGTTTGCGGAATATCAGATTATATGGACAAAACTCTAATCTCACGTTATTCTATAGGTATTTTGAATTATGGGAACATCGGGTATTGGTCAAAATTCGGGTCGCGCTTTTCAAGGAATGCGTTTTTGCCTTCCTGCGCTTCGTCCATCATGTAATACATGAGGGTGGCGTCTCCGGCGAACTCCATGAGTCCGTGCTGACCATCGAGCTCGGCATTGAGCGCGCGTTTGATCATACGGATGGCAAATGGAGAACGTTTCATTATGGTCTTTGCCCAATCAACAGTTGTCTCTTCAAGTTTGTCAAAAGGAACCACTGCGTTCACCATTCCCATTTCCAAAGCTTCCTGAGCCGTATACTGGCGGCAGAGATACCATATTTCACGAGCCTTCTTCTGCCCGACACAGCGTGCCAGATAAGAAGAGCCGAAACCGGCATCGAAACTGCCTACTTTGGGACCGGTC
>CAMWMW010000374.1 GCA_947175455.1 uncultured Porphyromonadaceae bacterium
CTGTAAGTGAAAACTTGATGACATCCTGGTCTTTTGTCTTTTCAGGATCTGTGGGAGCATATGCCCAGAACTGGATGCTGTTTGTTCCCGTGGGCCAGTGGTATGTGTGGTCCATCGAGAAGATTCTGTTTGCACCGGATACGGCGCCCTGTTTCGCGACTTCTCCGTCAATGAACATCGTCTGATATCCCTGCGCTTTTGCGAATACGCGGAATTGCTTGAGAGCGTCAACGTTGTCAACCGCGTTGGCGCGGGTCATGCGCGTGGTGAACGAGATCTCCTGACCCATGTTCACCTCCTCTACTACATCGTTGGTGCAGGAGGCGGCAAGGAGTATGCCTCCCATGCCCATTGCTATTGTCCTAAGTTTCATAATTCAGATGTTTTATGTTGTTTTATTCTGTTATTCTGTCGATTCTGCTTTTACCTGTCCTGATTCAGAGCATGTCTATGTCTATCCGTTCGCCGTCGCCCCAGTCTGTGATCGAAGGACTCATGCCTGTGCCGTCGGGATGTGGCAGCCTGAGACCGTGAAGGTGTATCTCGATGTTTCTGGACGATGTAGATTCATGCATGATGTCGGTGACATCAAAGTTGAAGTAGTATTTGTTTGATGTGTATACGGTAAGTATATGCGTCAGCTCCGATGCATGGCAGTGTCCGAATATGTTGAATTCGCCTTCTATCGTGTCTTCTCCCGTGGCACTTATGGCAACGGGCATTGTGACGTCTTTGCCGTGACCGCGCTGCGCCGATACGAGCCATGACTCGGAGACTCCTGTCATTGCCGCGCTCAGGGCTATGTCGGAGGTGAGGTTCTCGACTCCGGTGATTACAACGTGCACGCGGGTGGTTGACTGCGTGGGTGTGAACGTGACTTTCTGTCCGGCGGTGGCGGGAAAAAACTCCAGGACATCGAGCGTGGAGCTCCAGAGTGTCTCGGGCGCCCCTTTCACATCCTGGTCTTTGCCGGGTTCGGGACGCGGGGCGTTTGCCATAGAGCGGTGCATCGGTTCAAGCAGATTCTGGCTCTCGGTAGTGAGATGCAGGTTGTCGAATGCCGAGCCGCGTTCGAGAAGTGTCTCGGTGCCTCCGTTGAAGCATACGGCACGGTATTTTCCGGCGGGTATGCGTATCGTTCCGCCCCGGTTTCCTCCGAATTCGTAGGAACGGGGTCCCCCTTCGGTCTCTGTGTCGGCAGGGAAGAACCACACCACCATAGTGGCGGGGTCGGCTGCCGGCTCTTCCGACCAGTCGAAGGCTACCTGGAGGTCGATCCAGTGCTCGTGGTCGTAGCATAGCTCACGGTGGTCGCACGATGACAGCAGCAGGCACAGGAGCGATGCAGCGGCTGTAGCAGCTGCGCGTAGGATAAGCTTGTTCATCTGTCACCTCCTTTCCTGCGGGTTTCGTTGACATTCCCCGGACCGATCAGCCATACAAGCGAGATTTCAGCTTTCGTGGGACCGAACCAGCGGCGGTTGTGGGTAGACTGCCACACATCGTGGGTGTCGATAAGGCGCTGCTTCATGTATCTTCCCCACATATATCCTATTCCGAGGGCGAAGTCTATGTTGAGACGCCGGGCAACAGGCAGACTGTAACCATAAGATATTCCGGCGGCGTAGTTGAATTTATCGCCCATTATTCCGGTGTGTGAACGTCCGAACTGTATGTCGTAAGTGAGAATCGAGGCGTATATGCCGAGGCGATGCCCGGAGAGGGGGTTGGCGCTCCGCCCGTGACCGAAATGCCAGCGAGCCTCGAAGTCTCCGCCGTATATGCGCCAGTATCTGCGCTTGTCGCGGTTGCTCCACCATGCATACATCCAGTCTGCCCAGAGGGAAACTTTGTCGCCGAGCATGACTCCGATACCGATATTGGGCACAAGCGCCGCGTCGTAGAGCATGTTTGTACCGGCAATCAGGCGGAAGGTCTTTGACTCCGTCTCTTCCGTGTCGGTGTCGGAGTCAACTGTCATGTGGGTTGACAAGCCGGTTGTCATGCCGTTTGAGTGTTTTCCCGCGCCGGGGCATTCCTTCTCAGACCGGGAACAGCCGGAACCGGTTGTGTCGCAGACCGCGGATGCGGTTTCTGCCGTTGCCACGGTTTTTGCCTGGCAATCGGGAGCAAGGCGGGAGGTTCCCGCATATGCCGACAGCTCCGCATATCTGCATGAGGGCCAGTTGCGTTTGTCCGATTCGGTTATCACATCCCCTCTGAGAGAGATGTTGTATATTCCGAAATGGCTCATCAGTGACGAAGCCCTGTCGAACGCAAGATTCTCATTGTAAGGAGTATCACCTTCGGGCGAAGCGGCACCGTTGATCACGAACCTGACGGTGTTGTTTTTGCCGGAACGGTTTTTCTGCAGAAACTCTCTTATCGTCTCCAGACGGGTTCTGTTGTCGGCATAGTCGGAGTCGATGTGGGAAGGGGCTCTGTGAAAGCATACTTTTTCGCGGAAACCCACCGATGCGGAGTCTGGCGTGAAGTCCGAGGCGCAGGCTTCATGTCCGGACATGAAGCTACAC
>CAMWMW010000375.1 GCA_947175455.1 uncultured Porphyromonadaceae bacterium
AGGTATGGATATGGGTGGCACAAATACCGTTTTCGGTATTGTTGATGCCCGCGGTCAGGTAATCGCAAGCGATTCGGTCAAAACAAAAAAACACGCGAAATTTGAAGACTACATCGCAGACCTGCATCAGGCGGTGACGAGACTTCTTGAAGCTAACGACGCAGTAGACAAGATTAAGGGAATCGGCATCGGCGCTCCCAACGGAAACTATTATACAGGGGAGATTGTGAAGGCTCCAAACCTTCCGTGGGGACCGGTAGTGCCTCTGGCGGAGACCGTAAGCAAGGCATTCAATGGAATCCCCGTTGCTGTGACCAATGATGCGAACGCCGCTGCACTCGGTGAGATGACTTATGGCGCGGCGCGTGGAATGAAAGATTTCATCATGATAACACTCGGTACCGGTGTCGGCTCGGGAATTGTGGTCAATGGTCAGCTCGTTTATGGGCATGACGGATTTGCAGGAGAACTCGGTCATGTGATAATGAAACGTAACAACGGCAGAGTGTGCGGTTGCGGTCGCACAGGTTGTCTTGAAGCTTATTGCTCCGCGACGGGAGTCGCACGCACTGCCAGAGAGTTCCTCGAAGTGCGCACAGAACCCTCTTTGCTCCGTAATATAGATGTGGAAGACATAACATCGAAAGATGTCTACGATGCCGCCATCGCAGGCGACAAGATTGCAAAAGACATTTTTGAATTCACGGGAAAGATTCTTGGAGAAGCGATGGCAGACATGACTGCGTTCTCAAGTCCTCAGGCGTTTGTGCTTTTCGGAGGATTGACGAAGAGCGGCGATTTACTTATGAAACCGTTGAAAGAGGCTTATGACAAGAATGTTCTTCCTATTTTCAAGGGTAAGGCGAAAATTCTTCTTTCAGAATTGAAGGAAAGTGATGCGGCAGTGCTCGGCGCATCGGCTCTCGGGTGGGAGGCAAAATACCACTATGAGATGCCCGGTTCGCATGTTGCTTCAGGTGAAGTCCCTTTGGTTGCGGCTGAAGCCTGATAATTCCCAAGAGCGCTCTAATGCGTTGTAATAACACATAATCGGGAACCGACATCAGACGATATGTCGGTTCCCGATTATGTGTTAATTCTTTTATAAAAAATTTGGAGTGGAGGAAGACCAAATATCCCTTTGCCGCTTAGAATTTCTTCAACTCCTGATACAATTTGTGAACAGGGAGTCCCATCACGTTGTAAAAGCTTCCACGTATCCATTCCACCGCCACGCATCCGATCCATTCTTGAATTCCGTATGCGCCGGCTTTGTCAAGCGGAATATAATTTTCTACATAATAATCTATGTCTTCGTCGGACAGTTCTGCAAATTTTACATCTGTCTCTGAAGTGAAACATGCCTGCCTTTCCAAGGTATATATACAGACACCGGTTATAACCTTGTGAATATTCCCGGAAAGTTCCCTTAGCATTTCTTTTGCCTCCTGATTGTTTTTTGGCTTACTATAAACTTTTTCCCCTTTGATGACCAAAGTGTCTGCCGTTATGATCATTTCATTAGTACGTATGCTTTCTGAATATGCGTCTGCCTTTTTGGCGGCAAGATATTGCGGCACACTGTTTACCGGCATATTTTCAGGATATGATTCGTCAATGCCTCCCATGCTGATGGAGTTGAACGGTATCCTCAGATTTGAAAGAAGTTCCCTGCGTCTTGGAGATTTGCTTGCAAGGAGAATATGATATTTTTCAAGATTTTCAAGCATGATACTTACTAAAAACTATATTACCAACCGAAAGCATGGGCATCAGAGAGCCATTCGCCTTTTGCCTTGAGTACTTGCTCCACCACATCGCGGACACAACCATAGCCCCCATCGAATCTGGATACATATAGGGCTGTTTCCCTCGCTTCCCATGCGGCATCTCGTGGCGCGCAGGGGAGTCCGGCTATCCGCATGCATTTCAGATCCGGAATGTCATCGCCGAAATAAACTACTTCATCGGTCTCAAGTCCGTTGTCTGTCATCCATTTCCGGAATATTTCAAGTTTATGGGATGCTTTCAGAAATATGTCCTTAAACCCGAGTGCCTCATATCTGTTTTTTACAGCAATTGTGTTTCCACCGGTTATTATAGCAAGTTTATAGCCGAGTTTGGCAGCCAGCTGGAGAGCATAGCCGTCTTTTATGTTCGCCATTCTCAGAGGTTCACCGTTTTCAGACATAGGTATGACTGATGGAGAAAGCACTCCGTCTACGTCAAATGCGAAACCTTTGATTTTTGTCAGATCATAATTGATACCGCTCATTTCAGTTGTCTTTTTTATGGGTTGATATAATCGATGCGCTCAGCTTGTCATATATTTCGGCGAGATCCGGATGTTTCTCTTTTAAGAATGACAGGTGAGCATCCAATGTCTTGCTGTCGCGTCGCACGGCAGGACCGGTCTGCGAAGCGAAGGGGGATATGTTTTCAGTTTTTCCAAGAGTTTCTTTCAACAAGGGTCTGATTGTCGCGAAACTCATTCCATGTTCCTTCAGGAGTTCATCGGCTATGC